>JAGQQQ010000741.1 GCA_020426125.1 Planctomycetaceae bacterium | reverse complement strand
GCAATTCCCGTCACCATCTTCACTTTCCGGTATTCAAGAGTCACTTGATTGGGGTCTAGATAATCGGAGAAATCTGACATCTGATGCCTCTCTCTATCGATTTGCCAACTTCGTGGAAGATGGATCAGACCGAACTTATCCACCCATTGCTCTCCAACTGATCCTTTACTGCTATCACACAAAGTCTCATGGATCAAACAGCCGTCACATGGTTTGGAGATAGGTAGCCTCCGCCTCTCCCCCTATCGCCGGATCGTTGGCCCCTCGAAGGTGATCGGCTTGAAAACCACATCCACCTTCGCTAGCAATTCGGGTGACATGTCTTGGCAACTCCAGTTCGCGATGCAAGCATGGCACCTGGCACCCGGCGTAAACGCAAATCACATTTCAATACACGTTCTAATCATACCCGATGGAGGACGTTTCGATTGCTCTCCAAAAGCGCGTGGAGATCGCGGTCTGCGTTTAAGAGAGCCAGGAGAATATCAAGCTTTGTTTGATCTGACTCATTGGCGACTTCTAACGCGCCGGTGAGAGCCTGTCCGATGGTGGCCCGGGCGTTCCGATATTCCGAGGGGCTAAGGATTTCCCGGTGTCGAATACGAGGCTGGAGCGATTGGACGATCCCGTTCTCCAGGTCCCGATCATTAAGGATTGTCTCCAGTTGAGCTGGGATCTTCCCCTCGCTGGGCAACTCTCGCCCCAGGAGGGGAAGAGTGGGCGGAGTTGGAGAGTCCTGAATCAGGATCTGTTCGATTCCCTGTTCAAACTTTAGTGAAGATGAGACAATCGACATCGAATCAATTCCACTGGGACGGCGAAAGTCCGTGGGGCAAGTAGACTTTTTAAGCTTACCATAACAGGGTGACCTGCGTCAGTGCCATCGACGGGATTTGCCGTTCATGCGCACTCGCAACATTTGTCCATTTTCTTCGACGCGATGAGGCGACCATGCCTTCGCTCACCATTTCGGCCCAACTTGAATCCCTGACAAGGCTCGTCGACTTTCTCGGCAAATTCAGCGCCCATGAGAATCTCTCTCGCGAGGTTACAGACCGTTTGCAATTGGTGGTAGAAGAACTGTTTGTGAATGTCGTCCACCATTCTCAAAAGGCCAATTGGGTCCAATTGGAAGTCTCTCGATCCGAAACGGAAGTTCAGATCGTGATGATGGAAGACGGAGAGCCATTTGATTGGACGAACTCGAGGAATACAACGATGGAGACGTCGCTTTGCGAGATATCCATTGGAGGACGGGGCTTGAATCTGGTCCGTCATTATTCAACACAGTTGGATTACGGACACTCCGAACAAGGAAACAGAATTCAACTTCGCATCCCGATTAACGAGGGATGAGGTGATTGGGAATGATGGAACGTAACCGAATTCCCACTTGTTTCTTGAACGGAACGATCTCCCCTCGCGCGAAGGGTTGCCCTTGGGCTCGGACAAGAATTCCGTCGGTCGGAAGTATGGGTGTTTCCATGCCAGGGATGATGGTTGCCAGTTCATCGAGCGGGACCGGGACTTCGCCATCCTGGAAGGTGAGAGCAATCCTCGGGCCAGCGAACGCTCCCTGCGAGACGCCGTCAGCGGCCACCCGTTTCTGGAATGTCACAAATCCGTCATCCAAGGTGACATGCCAACTGATGGAAAGACCAAACCGAACGATTGCGTCGAACCCCGGCTCACGGGGCAAGTCAAGCAGAATGATATCACTCGGTTTTAGCGATCGGAAATCGGCGATGGGAAGTGTGATCGCACCAATTTCAATGAAACCAGGCAAAACGATGTCGGCACAATCTCGATTTCTAACGGGGGGAATTTTACGGACGAAATGCATCAGCAAATCGATCCCCGAATCATCCGTTAAGACTTCGGCAACGACTGTTTGATTCCAATTCGTGGCTTTGATGGTCATGCGAAACTGGCAAGTGAAGTTCGCTTGCTCACGGGAAGGAAGCGGCTCAAAGCGAACGCTCCGTCCCAAGTGATTCCCGAGTGTATCCAGCGTGTCGGAAAACGCAGCTTCCAAGGCGGCAAGTTGGAGGGCACCTGGGAGCGCCGACCAGTCCGAATCCTCCAGCAAGCGGATGCAAGAGGACAACTCATGGGGAGTCGGAAAAGAAATTGCGAATGTGATTTCCCCGCAGACAAGAGCGATGTCCGTCGTGTTGGTTCGACACTCGTAAGGCTGATGAAACGAAAGCTGAAAGGACTCGCCGTCGATAGTGATGGGGATCCGTCGAGACACACCGAACAACTCCGAGTGCCATCTGGCATCGGAGGCGGAAATCCGGGGAAGATCTAAGGACGTTGTTACATTCATGTCGAGTTTCGAGTTTGCGGCGGAGGCGCGATCGTGATCTGTCTGTCTTAATCTTTGTTGTCTACGTCGCGATCTTCGTTCAGATTACGACGTTGTCGCGAGCGGCCATCCGGGTTTCCCTCTCCGCTGGATTCCGTGACCACGGTGACACTGACCTCGTATTGAGGAAGTTTTTCGGCCAGCTGATTGTTCATGATCAACTCCTGGCTTGTGAGCCAATCGCCGACATCTCCCGGCTGACAACAAAGCTGAACGCGAAGCACACCGTCCACATGGGAAAGCCGCACCTCGGTGTTTGGCAAGACGGAATCTCGAAGCTGAATTCTCACTTCAGACGGAGTCGATGACAGCTTGGGATCGGTCACCAAAATGCGATCTGTCACCTCTTGCACGATGTCGGCGATCTGGCCAGTGGAAGATGGCTCATCGCTCAACGTTACGCCGGTCAGTTGGTGAAGAATGGCATCGCCGGGATGGATCGAAAAGTTTTGAGCGTCTGTTTTGCTGTCGATGGAATCGGCGGAACCGTCCGTTGCGCCGGACTGTTGATCGTGTCCCACATCGAACGGCGAATCATTCTTCTGTAATCCATCTTGAAGTTCGTCGGTTTGCGGCGGCAACGTCGCGGAAGATTCGGGGGGGGAGGCCAGCAGCCCTTTGAACTCGAAGTTGGCCAAGTCCAAATCGCTCGGGTCCACGGACTTCTCCCGGGACCGATTTTCGCCTGAGCGACCTTTTTCCTGTCGATCCGAAGAAATCCGGTTGTCCATGTCTAAGCTCTCCTGTCGACGGGGGGGAAACGGCTCACCCCCATAGGGCAATTATCGTCAGTGTGCGGTGTCAACAGCAGATCACGACTCGTGTCGTGAATCCTGGACACGGAAGTCTTCCAGTTCCTTTTCCTGGTTTCTTTCGTACTCCGAGGCTGTTTGCTGCGTCCAAATCGTGCGATGTTCCTCGATTTTTTGTCGAGCACGGACAGCGGCCTTGTGGAACTCCTCCGCTTCCAACACGGCTTTTCGCGCGCCGTCCATTTCACCTTGAGCCTGGTCGACGGCCTTTTGGAAATCTTCCTCGCGACTCTTCAGAAACTCAATGTTCGTTCGCAATGCTTCCAGGTCGTCCTTGGAGACGAGTTGGGAAAGCACTTCCCCATACATTCGGCGTTCCTCTTGAATTCTCCAGTGGACGTATTCATCGAGTTCGCGTCGCTTTTCTTCAAACTGCCAAATCGCCTGTTCCAATTCCCCCTTGCGAGAAAGCAACTGAGTTGCCGCAGATTCCTCGCGATGCTTACGGACTCGTAGAAGGTCACGAAGGGGGTATTCCATCTCGAATCAGTTCCTTCCAACGGTTTTCCATCCCTGTCGACGAGACTTCACTCGTCTGACTCAATCGATCAAAATCGCTTGCTTTTCGCAAGAGCATGATGGTTATCACTCCATGAGTTGCGTGAGCGCCCAAACGGTTTCATCCCATGTCGATTGTTCATGCGTTTCTTGCCGTAAAAAGGAATTGATCAACTCAATCTTTCGGACAGCTTCATCTGTGACTGGATCGGAGCCCGGTTTGTATTCTCCGAGCTTAATTAGCATCTCGACCTCCTGATACTTTGCCAGCAATTGCCGGAGTTGTCCTGCGGCTGCCAAGTGCTGATCATCAATGATGGCATTCATGACCCGGCTGACGCTGGCGAGCACATCGACTGCGGGATAATGATTCATCGC
>JAGQQQ010000740.1 GCA_020426125.1 Planctomycetaceae bacterium | reverse complement strand
GAACTGCTCGACGACGCAACCTTCGAAATCCAGCACCTGCACAGTGAGTCCGGTCGCTAGATGTGTTTCTTCGGCGACCATCAGTGCGTGTTCGAGGTCGCCGTTGACAATGCTATGCGACCATTTGCGGCCGTGAAGGACGGCGACCGTGCAACACTCAACAACGGGCAAGGTGAAGGCCTGCGTGGAATGAAGTAGCGATTGCATTCTTTCCCTTTCATTGCGGCATCGGGTACTGGCGATCGGCCGAGCGGTCCAACAACCGTCTCCAGGTGTGGGGGGCGGCGACATCTCAGTGGAGATGAGACAGCAAGAGTTTGGCACATTCTCAAATCCGGGTCGGGAAATTCCCTCGGTTTTTGTGAACTCTCAGCAGAATCGTCGGAATCGAACTCAATCGCACGACAAAGTCGACTCTTCGCCTTGGGCAAACGTTGCGTTTCCGCAACATTGCCCGGAAGATGAGGGAAATCGCGGGATTCGTGAATCGAGTTTCGGGAGAGGAGTGTGGGGGACTCAACGGAGCAGGTGGTTCCTGGTTTGGCTTTGATGCGATCTTGTGAAAGAAAGATATGTCTGCAGAAACCGTATTGGTGACGGGTGCCTCGTCGGGGATTGGCTGGGAACTGGCCAAATTGTTCGCGGCGGACGGAGCAAATCTGATCCTGGTGGCCAGGAGTCAGGACAAGTTGGAACAGTTGGCTCAAGAGGTGCATCAACAACATGGCGTGTCCGCGACCGTCTTGCCGAGAGATCTGTCCGTTCCTGGGGCCGCACAAAGCCTGATCGAGGACATTTCCGGTCAGGGGCTGACTGTCGATACGCTGGTCAACAACGCCGGATTTGGGCAGATGGGCCGGTTTGCCACCATCGACCCGAAAAGGCATCGAGACATGATGCAACTAAATATGCAGGTGCTGACTGAGCTTTCCCAGTTGTTTCTACCGGGGATGTTGGAACGGAACCGCGGGGGGATCCTCAACTTGGGATCGACGGCCGCCTTCCAGCCTGGGCCGAACAGTGCCGTCTACTACGCGACCAAAGCCTACGTCTTGTCGTTGACGGAAGCCCTTCATTACGAACTCAGAAACACGAATGTGAAGGTCACCTGCTTGTGTCCCGGCCCGACGCGGACCGGATTTGGAGAAGACTCGGGGATGGAGTCGACGCGAGTGTTCCGTTGGAATTCCATGTCCGTCGAAAAAGTGGCACGGATGGGACATCGGGGATTTCGCAAGGGGAAGAGACTGGTGATGCCCGGTCTGATCAATCGGATTTTAGCGGCAAGTGTCCGATTCACTCCGCGTCCGATCATTTTGGATGTGATGAGCTACCTGCAACCGATCCCATCCACGAAAGAGTGATTTCCGGAGCCCGGAATGCCGTTTCGCGAAAAGGTTGGCACTCAAGCGGACCAATTGGACAAGCTAAGATTTCCGCTCTCTCGCGGTTTCCCATTGTCGAGCAGGTTTCCGAGCACTTCTCGATTTTTTCAGGATTTGGTTACAATACGATCCGCCTCGCATTTCCATCTCTTCTCCCACGTGTGAATCGAGCATTTCCTAGGTATGGCTGTTCCCTACACTTTCGATGGTTACGAAACAGAGGGCTTTTTCGACGAATTGTTTTACGAAAGTGGCCAGCCCCGGGGAGGAGGACAGCTGCTGGTCGACAAGATCAACAGTCTGCCCGAGGGAGTGCTCAAGCAGCGGCAGGAGGCGATCGACCGGGCCTTGATGCGGATGGGGATCACCTTCGCGGTCTATGGTGACTCCGAAGGGACCGAGAAGATTTTCCCGTTCGACATCATTCCACGGATCATTAACACGCTGGAATGGAATCACATCGAAGCGGGACTCAAGCAACGAATCCGAGCGCTGAATAAGTTCATCAACGATATCTATCACAAACAAGAGATCATCAACGATGGCAAAATTCCTCGCGAAATCCTAGAGAAAGCGACCTCCTATCGAAAGCAGTGCCACGGCCTGAACCCGCCGCGGGGGATCTGGTGTCACATCACCGGGACGGACCTGATCCGTCACAGCGACGGCGCCATCTATGTCCTGGAGGACAACCTTCGTTGTCCGTCGGGGGTGAGTTATGTCCTTCAGAACCGCTTGGTCATGAAGCGGAGTTTCCCGCAAGTCTTCGCGGCCTCTCAGGTGCGGCCCGTGACTGACTATCCCAGCCGGTTGTATGAAACCCTGACGTCTCTCGCGCCGGACCATATTCGCGAACCAACTGTCGTTGTGCTGACACCGGGGATCTACAACTCGGCGTATTACGAGCACTCCTTTCTCGCCCAGCAAATGGGAGTGGAACTGGTTCAGGGGAGCGATCTCGTCGTCAAAGACGGACACGTCTTTATGCGGACGACGGACGGCTTCCATCGTGTCGACGTCATTTATCGAAGAATCGACGATGATTTCCTCGATCCCAAAGCGTTTCGGGAAGATTCGATGCTCGGCGTCCCTGGGCTGATGGAAGTTTATCGAAACGGCAATGTCGCCTTGGCCAATGCTCCGGGAACCGGAATCGCGGACGACAAAGTGATCTACGCCTACGTGCCGGAGATGATTCGCTACTACTTGAACGAGGAACCGATCCTTCCGAATGTGCCGACCTATGTCTGCGAACGGGAAGAGGATCGAAAATATGTCGTCGAGCACATCGGGGAACTCGTCGTGAAGGCCGCCAACGAAGCGGGGGGATACGGGATGCTTGTCGGCCCGCATTCTACGAAAGAGCAACAGCAGGAATTCGTCAAGAAGGTCGAGGCCAATCCGCGAAATTACATCGCCCAGCCGACTCTGTCTCTGTCGCGAGTCCCTACACTGGTGGGAGACCATTTCGAAGGGCGGCACGTCGATCTGCGACCGTATATCCTCTATGGAAAGGACATGTGGGTGCTCCCCGGAGGATTGACGCGAGTCGCACTCAAAAAGGGATCACTCGTTGTCAACTCGTCTCAGGGTGGGGGAAGCAAGGACACCTGGGTCGTCGCCCAGTCCTCCGAACTCAGTGAGCAAGCAGAAGAGAAAATTTAACCTGCTGTCGTTCCGCGACATCAGAATGAAAGCGGCAACGAGTCGCCGCACTCCAAAGATTTGAACAGTTCCAAATATTCCATGGCCAGGTGAGCGACGCTTTCCTGGCCGTGGCCTCCTGTGAAATCCATGGTCCAACCGAGAGGATGCGCTCCCCTCGCGGTTGGCACAAGCCCTCTTGTGAAACGAGCGCATGTTCTCCGAATTGGCAAGATTTTCCATGCTCAGTCGCGTTGCAGACTCCATCTACTGGATGGCCCGTTATGTGGAACGGGCTGAGAACCTGGCCCGGTTCATCGATGTCACGATGAATATGCAGCTCGACCAAAGTGTCGCCCCGCAGAATGGCTGGGAACCCTTGGTGCTCACAACTGGCGACAGCGAGTATTTCCAGGAGCACTACGAGGCCATCAACGCGGAGAATGTCGTTCAGTTTCTCGCGTTTGATCGCGACTACCCCAACTCAATTTTGTCCTCTTTGGGAATCGCACGAGAGAACGCGCGGACTGTTCGCGAAGCGATTTCATCGGAGGCCTGGGAACAGTTGAACTCGTTCTACCATCACGTCAAAGGGGCAGCCAACACCCCGATGTCCCCGGACCAGTTGACGGACTTTTTTCAAACGGTGAAGGAATACAGCCACCTGTTCCACGGCATCGTCGACGCCACGATGACCCGGAATAAAGGGTGGCACTTCGCGAATCTCGGACGCCTTCTCGAACGGGCGGACAAGACGAGCCGACTGATCGACGTGAAATACTTTCTGCTCCTGCCTCATTTGCAGGACGTCGGAACAACAATTGACGACCTGCAGTGGTCCTACCTGCTTCGGTCCGTCAGCGGGTTTGAGATGTATCGAAAGCGGTTTCACAGCATCAGTATCCATCGCGTGGCGGAGTTCCTGATCCTGGATGACCAGTTTCCGCGAGCCATCCGATTTTGCATCGACAACGCCGACTGGTCGCTGCACCAGATTTCTGGAACACCGGTGGGGACCTTTAAGAATTCGGCGGAACAGCAGATGGGCCGACTCAAGGCCAAGCTCGCATTCACGGACGTGGACGACATCATCGACAATGGAATGCACGAATTTATCGACGGGTTCCAGGTCGACGCGAATTCCGTGTCTAAGGCGATTTTTGAAACGTTCTTTGCTTTGCGTCCGGTGGAAGCGATGCAGGAGCAACGGCAGTTTCAATATTCCTAGTCGACGCTCGTCTTGACGTCTCGATCCTTCTCTTTCATTCGTCGTCGGCCTCGTCCCGCTCTGGTCGGCGATCTTCAGCAGAAATGAACTTCACGCATGTCGATTCGCGTCGCGTTGAACCATCGGACCGCCTACAAGTATGACCGGCCCATCGGACTGGGGGCCCACTTTGTCCGGCTCCGTCCTGCTCCACATTGCCGGACCCCGGTCCACAGCTATTCGCTCAAGGTCAAGCCGGAAAAGCATTTCGTCAACTGGCAACAGGATCCGCATGGCAACTTCCTGGCGCGATGCGTTTTCCCAGAGAAGGTGCGCGAATTTTGCATTGAAGTTGATCTTGTTGCCGAGATGACAGTGGTCAATCCGTTCGACTTTTTTGTCGAGCCGTCTGCTGACGAATGGCCATTTCGATATGAGCCATGGCTG
>JAGQQQ010000739.1 GCA_020426125.1 Planctomycetaceae bacterium | reverse complement strand
AAGGAAAGCGGCGACGAGTCGCCGCACTCCACGGATTTGCGGTGTTTCCGAGTCTTGACCGGATTTCTCCGACGGGTGACGTTCCCTCTGGCGTAGAAGTCTGGAGACCGCCGTCTGGTGAGGCAGGAACATCGACGGTAAACTCAACTTGGCATCGATTCTCAAATTACTACCGGATGGCATCTTTCCCTGATGGGGGCATATTGGTTACATGAGTGGTTGGATCTCGAAAGCTGTGAACGTATTTCGCCGGGAAACCCCGGTCGAAACGCCACAGCCATTTGAGATCCTGTGTGAATGTGGGAGGAGCCATCAAGGGATACGGCGCTCGCGGCATCAACATCTGGTCTGCAAAGCCTGCGGAGCCTCGATGTTTGTGTTGCCCCGGGATCCGTATCCGCCCCCCCATCCGGTCGCAGTAAAAAAAGCGGTGTCTGAACCAGCCGAATCGGATAACGACAGCGGCAGCGTTTACGACCTGCAATCCGCTCCTGGTGTCCGTCCCGAAGTCTCCGATCCGGATTCCCCACTCGATGAAATTTTCCCGGCGCCCCCAGCCCCGGAACCTCCCCGTCCAAAGCCCAAACAGCCGGCCGTCGACGAAGATGGCAAACCCACGAGACGGCTCACGCGGGCACAGCGGCGCCGCGAACAAGAACGGAAGGAACGGGAGCGCGCTGAAGCGAAAGCCGTCGCGGAGCAATTGGCTCGAGGACCTTCGCTTCGGCAGCGAGTCTCCGCTCAAACCACCAGCAGGATTCACAAGAGTTGGAGTGCGTTCGTCGGGTTTTGGACTCCGTTTCGAGCGACGGTCGCCCTCTTCCTTTTGATCGTCTCGCTGACCGCCGTTTGGGGGATCCGTCAGAATCTGCTCGCGCGAGCGGTCCGCACCGTGAAGGAGCAAACCGATCCGGCCATGGCTGCGGTTGAGGACAACAACTGGATTGAGGCGCGACGCCAGTTCTCTCCAATTGTCCGGGCGCTTGACCGCCTCGATCGTCAGGAGACCGAAGCCCAAAACCTACGGCTGTACTACTGGGAGGCCCGGGCTCTGACTCGCCTCTCGCGCGAGTCCCTGTTTGATCTGATAGAGACGGCCCACAAGACCCTGGACGACGGGGATGCCGACGACTGGGAGGACACTTTTCGCAGCCGGTATCGAAGAACGTGGCTCGTCATTGAAGGGGCATTGACGGCCGCGGATCGAAAGATCGAGGATCGGACCATTCGAACCTATGAAATGGTGATCCCCTGGAGCCCGGCGAATTCCGGGCAGAAGGTGACGTTGTCGGCGCCGTTTCCCATTCTGAAAAAGATTCTGGAGAAGGGGGATACTCAAAACTTCATCTTCGCCGGAGAATTGGCATCTTGCGAACTCGCGGAAGATGGCAGCGGATGGAAGGTCAGCTTCAACGAGGAGTCCGGGTTTCTCTGGAGCCACTTTGAAACTTGGGAAAGTCTCGGATTTGCCGAGGATCCCGAAGTGGTGGACCCGGAAATCCGCGAGACCTTGGACCGACAAGCCCGGTTATACGGAATCGAACCATGAACATTCTCTCACGAAACCGAGCCGCAATGCTGCTGACTTTGGTTCTGTTGACGCTCGCCGCGCCGACGTGGGTTCACGCGGAGGCTCGATCGATCGAAGACTTCGTTGCTCAGAAGGACAAATGGTCGCAACTTGTCGGAACCACCTGGACTCTAGAAGGGCGCTATCTCGGGATCAGCAAAACGGGAATGCGTTTCGTGAATTGCGACATGCCGTTTGTCTTCGTGAACCAGAAGGAATTTCCGAGAAGCGATTCCCCGGTTGTCGAAGTGACGGGGAAGATCGACGAGAACAAAAAGTCACTTGTGTTTCGAGTCGATTCGCTACGAGTTCGACCCGATGACTTTGAAAGGCTGCGTGCCATGCGGGCGGGGATCAATTCCACCGATGCCGACCAGTGGTACGAACTCGCGGACTGGGCCATCGGTCGGTCCGACTTTTACAAAGACCCCAAGCTTCGCGAGGACGCCCGCGACCTCCAGCTTCAAGGCATCCAAGCCGAGTATCGGGCATTGGACAAATCGGATCGGAGTGCCGTGGACAAGTTGTTACAGAAGGCCCGCAAATTTCAGGTTGGGGAAGAGTTTATCGGGGAGTTGGTCCACGAACGGCTCCGGCGCCGCTACGACGATCTACAGGAAATTCCCTTCGAGGATGATCAGTTTGCCGATGTCCTCGTCCTGTTACAGCGGGAATTCCCCGAGGCGGCGCGGCCCTTGGACATTGCGTATCCCCAAGAACTCGCGGAGAAGTACGCGTCGAATCCGATTGAAGTGTTTCGTGGATCGAATACGGCAGGCCGTGCGATTCTCGCTCGGCTCCTTTACATCGATGTCATGCGGTATCGCATCCTCAAATCCGCCCGGGACGACGGCTCGAACGCCCTTGTTATTGCCGATCGCCTTCGTGCGGAACTTCCCGAACTTCCCGCGCTGGCCGACAAATACGAGCAGGACGGGATCGACTACCAAATCAGCAAAGTCGGCTTGATGACCCGATCGCAGCTGCTCGACTTGCTTGAGGAACTCAAAAAACGCGGTCGGGAAGGGGACCAGGAGAAGGTAAAAAAGAAATGGCTCTTTGCCAGGGAAGAGATTCTCAAAAACCAGGGAGCGCCCGGTCTCGTTCAACTGGGAGACAGTTGGACGGAACTCCTCAATGACTCTGATACCGCCACGACCTTTTATCTGGAAGCCTGGAAATCCGATCCCGATTTCAGCCCTGCGAGTGAAAAACTGACCCAACTCGGATACGTTCTCTTCGACGACAAATGGATCCCTCGCGACCGCATGCCAGCCAATCCGAAGTCGCGCATCGAACGGGCAGTCGAAGAGGGGCGCGTGGAAAAAGGGATGACGGAATCCCAAGTCCGCGCGGCCTTCGGAGCGAAGCCGACCTCTCAAACGCGGTTCGCCACCGCTGGCCACATCACCGAGCTATGGGTCTTCCAGGAAGCCGGTGTCCTCGTTCGGTTCTCCCGGAGAAACCAACCCGGAGAAGGCCGCGTGGTCGCAGTGGAACCGTTGACGGCGAATCTATCAGACAATTCCGAGTGAGTCGGCCAATCCGTCGGCCCCCTTCAGAGTGCGGCAACTCGTCGCCGCCTTTGGCGTGCATCTTGCCAACGTCGGCGAGGTCGAAGAGGTGATGGGATTCGAAGACGTCGTCTTCAATCGCGGGAGTTGCGACCACCTTGTCAAAGGGAGAATCGCACTCCTACGCAAGATATCTGATGAGGACAAGGCGCTCGTTGATGTGCGGCTGAATCGTGCGATTTCGTGGTGTACGGCTCAGTTTTGGCTGAAATGGTGCTGTCGAACGAATGAATGGTCGTACGCTTCAAGAGAGAGTCCGAGAATTCTACGCATAAGACTTGGGATTTGAGCCGCCTCGAGTTCCTGCTCGTCTGTCCGTTCGATGTCTGGATCAACTTCCGCATGGCTTCGCTCCTCGGGAAGAAGAAACGGATTGCATCCCTGTCACCCCGCACCCAGAGAGTCTCCCACATTTCCTCCCGAGAATTGACACGCCCACACCGGAATGTCGGTCGCGGACCGGGGCGGTTGACCCTTTCGCTCCTGTGAATCATTCTCAAAGGGGAAGGGGAGTGGACCGCTCTCCGATTTGTGAGATTCGAGTGTCTCAACTGCGAGGGATTCATTGAAGTCAAACGTTCGAGTGTTGTCTCGCGCCGCTTCGGCGTTTCTTCTGATGGCCATGAGTTGCCATCGTTCCACGAGTCGGGACCCGTCATCGGAACATGAGAAGCACTCCGTAGATTCCCAGAAAGAAATCCGCCAACCAGTACACACGCACATCAGGTTCAGTGACAAGACGGCTCAGTCGTCCTTGGAGTTCACCTATCAGAACGGCCAGGAGGCGGGCCACTATTCCATCTTGGAGTCCCTTGGCGGGGGGCTCGCGTTGATCGATTTCGAATGCGATGGCCGTGAAGACCTGCTATTCGCGGGGGGCGGAGGCTATACCCCAGAGAACGGCATTGTCGGGCGGGCGTGTGGCATGTTCCGGAATCTCGGGGATTGGAAATACGAGGACGTTTCGAAACGGGCCGCCGTGACGGCTTCAGATTTCTATAACCACGGAATCACTCGTGGTGATTTCGATAACGACGGTTTCGCCGATCTGTTTGTCACCGGGTATGGAGGGGGCCAATTGCTGAAGAACCTGGGCGATGGGACTTTCGAAGATGTGACAGCCGATGCCAAACTGCAAGATCGCGAATGGAGCAGCAGCGCCGCCTGGGGCGACTTCAACAACGACGGAGCACTCGATCTGTATGTCGTCCATTATGTGGACTGGTCATTCGACAATCATCCGTTTTGTCCAGCGGGCGTCGCGGGCAAACAAGAAGTCTGTCCTCCTCGGACGTTCTCCGGAGTGACGGACTCCGTCTACTTTGCGAATGGACTCGGAGGGTTCGAAAAGAAGCCGGAGGCCATGACCACTCCGCCCATGGGGAAGGGACTGAGCGTTCTCACCTCCGACTTAGACAAAGACGGGGATACGGACATTTACGTCACGAACGACACCGTTCCCAATCATCTTTATCAGAACGACGGAGCGGGCCTTTTCAAAGACCACTCTCTCATGAGTGGTACCAGTCTCAATGCGCGTGGTATTCCTGATGGAAGCATGGGAGTTTCCCTGCTGGACTACAATCGGGACGGAGAAATCGACCTTTGGGTCGTGAATTACGAGAATGAAACTGCGGCGCTCTACCGCAACGAGGGCCAGCTCATGTTTCGGCACGTCAGCAGCCCCACAGGAGTCACCGATGTCGGCGGTCTCTTCGTAGGCTGGGGGACATGCTGTGCCGACTTTGATCGAGATGGAGATGAAGACATTTTTGTCTCCAACGGACACGTGATCCGTTTTCCGAAGAATGCTCCCTTGCGACAACATCCGTTACTGTTTGAAAACTTGGGAACGGGACATTTTGAGAACATCGCCCCCACCGTGGAGGGGTACTTGAGTCGCCCTCACATGGGACGCGGCGTCGCCTCGGGAGACTTCGATGGCGACGGCGACTGGGATCTCGCGATTTCTCACTTGAACGAACCAGCAACACTGCTTTCGAATGAGACACCCGCCAGAGGTTCCTGGATCGCCATCCGTCTCATCGGGAGAAAGAATTCCCGAGACGCGATTGGCTCGGTGGTGGGGTTGACCACTGATGATGGTCCGTTGGTTCGCCATCGATCCGGGGGCGGAAGCTACGCATCGTCGGACAGCCCAAACATGTTCTTTGGGTTGAAAGATGGAACCGAACTTCGCGAAGCGACGATTCGTTGGCCTGGTGGACACATTCAGAATATTCTCGGCGAGGTCCGCCTCAACGAGGTCGTGACAATCGTGGAAGAGTTGGATCCCCGCTGACTCAGAGTCCGTTGTCTTTCCTGCTCTAAATCCATATTGATCCGAGCGATGGTTTCACGCGGAGTGGCCCGGCCAAGTTTGGCCACGCGCGTCGCGACAAGAAGCCTCTCCACGGGCGTCCATCATCGATTGAGGCCTTCACCAAAAATCCAATCGCTGAGGGAATGTTTTTTTGTGCCCGCCGCACCCACCCGATTCTCGGATGGGCGCCCTGCGATGGTTTCAGAATCAGCTTTCTCGTCAAGGCAATACGTCACCTGGATCCACACGGCTCGCAGAGCCGTGGCACCCAGAGTCTTAGATTCAACCTGGCCAACTTGCAAGCAGACAACATGGCAAGCAAGAGACTCCCCCCCCTTTTTCACTATGACAATGAATGAGCGGTTCTAAAGATGTACGGGAATCCAGCGTTGGCGTTCCCCCGGCTCCAGAGGACTGCGCTCACTCCAGGAGATGGTTTTCCCTTCCGCCTGTGCGCGAATAAGGGTTGCCTTGAATGCTTTCACGAGAATCTGCAGGAGATGTCGCTCATCTCGCGCTGAAGCTTGGATTTCTGGCAGATTCGAGACACGGCCATGCAGCACCCCCGCGTCATCCGGGCCGCTGACAATCACATGGCAGTCGAAAACCGGAACACCACAAGAGTTGGTATCAGAAATCGGAAGGTCACGGTTCACGGGACATCAAAACAAAATGGAAAATTGGCGAATTGATGCGCTGCAATTGCCGGGCTGCCTTTTGCCCATCTCATCGAATGATTGCAAGGGACAGACTCGGGGGAAAACTTCAAAATTTGGTTCGTTTCGTTAGCCTGAAGTGAAAGCGAAATGTCATGTCAGCCTGGGAACTTCCGATGGAGTCCGAATTCCAATTCTCGATTGAACCTGGTCTCACCTTCCTTCAATCGAATCGTACAAATACATCCAGCCTCACGACACGCTCTGATAGATGCGTCGAACAACCTTGATCAACGCGCTATCATCTCTTCGATAGGCCCCGGGAATGCCCGAGGTTAATGGACAACAGTTCGTGTGTCGACATACGCCGTCGAGAATTCCTGTCGATCTTCAACAGATCGAAGTCTCACAAATTGCCGTTTCTCTAGTTCCATTTCCAATTGACGCAAGTCTTGATGAAAGTATTCCCATGCGTATCTCGAAGGAAAACTCGATTGGGACAAAACATAAATCGCGGACTGGATCGTTTGGTGGCAGTATTCTTGAGACGGGGTTCGCTCGCTCAACTCTTCATAATCTTCGGAAACCTTTCGCCAGCGTTTCAGTTCTTTCGCCGCTCTGTCACACCAGATTGCGTGCGACGCATTCCCTTCCCGAACATCGAACATCGACTCGTAAAGATCCCGGAGTTGTTCATAATGAGTAATCTCCCGAGACCCAATGATCATTGCGAAAGCATGATGGGTGTAGCCATACCACCCGAGGGACAACAGCAAAACAATGCTGGCCACGTATGACGCAGTCGTCCAGACGGAACGGTTTCCCAACCATCGATAGATCGCCGGCTCATGGGAAAGTTCCGCCAGCGCTTCGTCGACCGTTTCGTAGAACTCCGCCGCTTGGTCCAGGTACATTTTACCCAGGATCAATTCCATTTCAGTGGAGGGGGCCGAAATCGCGAATCTCCCAGTCTCCCCGAGAAGCCCCCGAAGCGAAAACACGGCCCCAATCATCTCGGAACCAAAGTACGGGGAACCACTCAGGTCGATTATGACATTCTCGACGGAATGCGATGCGATCATCTCGTTCAACCGGAACATCTCGTTTGAAAAGTCGCTCCGAGAGAAACTTCCGAGATCGCCTCGCGGACGGATGAGCAGCGCCCCACCCCTTAACTTGGCTGGAAAGATTTGATGCTTCGAGGCAAGCTTCAGGGAATCCTTGAGAGGCATACCTTACTCCTGAACAGGAACACCAGCTTCAAATCAGACTAACATGGGTTCTTCGCGATCGAAAGAGGCAACTGCTTCGAATCACAACATTCTCAAACGTCGATCCGTCCCAATTGTGACGCTGACCGATTAGTTCCTCCCATTTGAAACGCCGTCTGATCCCCTTCAGGCAGCACGCCCGTCAGCGTGCAAATCCCCCCAACACCAAGTTATTCTTGTTCCGTTGATTCGCGACTCCGGCGGGGAATTCTCAAAGACAGAACTCGGGCCAACTCTGAAATGGGCGTTTCGTGATCGTCAACCCGGAAGTCGACGGCCCGGTCGTTGTAACCGCCGTAGCCCCCGTCTTTTTGGACGATGTAGATCGCTGCCGACTGACGACCGCGAACATCGCCGCCAGCGGCATCAGCCGCTTCAAGGGCGGCCATAATCCGCCATGCAAAGGGACCATGGGTCGATTCATAGGCCTCACACATCGCGTCCACCACTTCCGGTCCGGCCAGGATGTTTCCCTGACAGGTGTAATGCTTTCCCGTTTTGCCTCCGGCCCAAGGAAGGCATTCCTGGCCGGTGAAGTTCGCAGGATTTCCCTTCAAATCGACAATTCCCACCTGACGTTGTTCTCGCTTCTCGTCCGCTTCCGTCAATCGAGTGATGACATCCTTCGCGCTCGCTCCCTCATTCAGAAGTTTGAGTCCGTTGGGGCCATAGGAGGTATTGGCATAACTTTGGGTGGCAATCGCACCCGACTCCGCGGACGCCCACGGAACAACCGATCCGACCGCCAGAAACTTCGACGCAACGCCAACTCCCCACGACTCCGTCTCGGGATCATAGGCCACGATGGAAAACGTACTGACAATCCCCTCTGGGGCGTTAACGACTGCCGTCTCAGAAGTCTCGCCAGCAGCGATGAAGGACGTGTTCACGATCAAG
>JAGQQQ010000738.1 GCA_020426125.1 Planctomycetaceae bacterium | reverse complement strand
GGAGACGCGGCCCGCGCGGCGGTCGGTGATCAGGCCGTCGCCGTCAATTGTGCAGAAGTTGCCGCGAATGGCCACATCGTTCGGTCCCAGATCGAAGTCAATTCCAAGGGCTTCGAGCACTCCCCGACCGATCTGAAACTCCAATGGATCATACCCAAACAACCCCAAGTGTCCGGGACCGCTGCCGGGGGTGATCCCGGGAATGACTGGGGTACTCAGTCCCAGTGTGCCGCGTTGGGCGAGAGCGTCGAGGTGGGGCGTGTTGGCGGTTTCGAGTTCCGTTTGTCCACCAGGCTGTTGAGGAAGCCCCCCCAATCCATCGGCGACCAGCAGCACGATCTTCGAGTCATTCTTTTTTTGAAGGCTCTTCAGTAGGGAATGGGTTTCGTTCATCTTTCAGTCTTCGATCAGGATGAAGGACGTCGCGGGTCGGAACTCTCACAGTCGGCGGCGAACTTTAGCAAGTCGAACTTCTGGGGCCAAACTCGCGCAAGAGGCCACCCAGTTTTTCTCTCAATCTTCTTCGCCGTTCTCCGAAGCGTCGACCATTGGCTCGCTGTCGAGAGGTGCACGGATTCCGCCCGTGTTTTCGACGGAGAAATCCACCTCCTCATCGGGAATGGCAACAGGAATTTCCTGGCTGAGAAACTTGGGATCCACAACCGGAGGACGGGCTTTCCTGGGGGAACCGGGAGACGCGCCGTTTGTGGTGAGTGGTTGAAATCGAAACCCGAGATCCCCGACCCATAAAATGTCTCCCACCTTCAGCCGGGCTTCTGAGGAAACGGGATCTTCGTTGACCCGAATCCCGTTCATGCTTCCCAGATCGCGAACGAGAAAGTAGTCGTTAATTTGAGCGACACAACAATGCTTGCGAGAGACCTTCCGGCTGGTGTTGAGCACGACATCGCAGTCGGGACCGCGACCGAAAAAGACAATCGCCTTGTCCAACGGAATGGGCCGGCCGCCGTCGAGTGGCTTGAGAACCATGGGCATGGCGGAACTCTCAAAAAATGCTCAGGCGACCATTGCCATGTCGCCCTGGGAAACGCCTCTCATCTTAAAGGATCCCTCGTAGGGACGTCACCATCCGCTGAGAAAAATGGCGTGAATCTCTCAATCGCAGACTTTCCGGTGTCCCCCACGGGTCGATCGGCTGTTAGAGGTCACAGGCGACGTAAATGCCATCTTCCCGGACCTCGACGTTGAAAGTTTGGATCGGCTCCGTCGCAGGCATGCAGGTTGGGGCCCCGGTCGCGAGGTCAAATTTGGCGCCATGTCGGGGACAGGTGATCTGTCTATCGTCAATCGGACCGTTAGTGAGAGGCTGACCGTCGTGAGAACAGACATCCTCCACGCAGTAATACTGCTCCTGCAAGCGAACCAGAATCACGGGCACCTCGTCGGCCAGTAGCCAGGACTTCCTTCCGAACTCGGGAACTTCATGGAGATCGGCGACTTTTTCATATTGACTCATTGGGGCAATTCACCGGCGGGAAAAAGAATTGGCTGGAAAGGCAACGTCGCGGATCGGAACCCCAGAGTCCGCATTCTCTGTCGATCAGCTTTCCGGTCCTTCGGGAAAGAGTTGGGATACGCTGGTTCGATCGTGAATCGACTGGATCGCTTCCGCAAAGAGGCGGGCGACCGTCACGGAGCAGATGTTGTGTGGGAGGGCATCGACGTGCGGCTCAATTGTGTCCGTAATAAAGAGTTGTTTAATGGGACTCGCGGCGACTTTAGGAGCGGCTCCCTTTGACAGGGCACCATGGGACACCGCAGCGTAAATGTCGTTCGCGCCTCGCTGCTTCAACACTTCGGCCATCGCGATCAGGGTTCCCCCGGAGATCGTGAAATCGTCCACAATGAGCACGTTTCGGCCCTCGACTTCGCCGATCAGGTTGAGAACCTCCGCTCGTTCGGAATGATCGTGCCGGGTCTTGTTGCCAATGACGAGTGGGACGCTGAGGTAGTTTGCGTAAGCATTGGCGCTCTTGGCAAAGCCGATATCGGGACTACAAACGACGAGATTGTCGATGCCGAGGCTCCGTACGTGGTCACATAACACGTAGCGAGCGTACAAGTGGTCCACGGGGATCCGGAAGAACCCTTGAATCTGGGGAGTATGGAGGTCCATCATCAGGCAGCGATCCGCGCCGGCGGCTTCGATCGCGTCCGCGCAAACTCGAGCCCTGATTGAAACACGAGGTTCATCTTTTTTGTCCCCTTTGGCATAGCTGAAAAAGGGAACAACGGCTGTGACCTGTTGGGCGCTGGCTCGCTTGAGGGCGTCGATCCAGAACAACAGTTCCATGAAATTGTCATTCACGGGCTGATGCGTCCCCTGAATGATGTAGCAATCCCGGCCACGGACGTTCTCGAGCACGCGGACGAAGACGTTCCCCTCGCTGAAGTA
>JAGQQQ010000737.1 GCA_020426125.1 Planctomycetaceae bacterium | reverse complement strand
TGTTGATCGCCCAACTCGACATCGACAAAATCATCCAGACCATCCGCAACTCTCCCAGCCGAGCGGAGGCCAAGGTTCGCCTGCAGCAAATCGCCGTTCCCGCCGAAATGGTCGCGCGGGCTTTGGGAGATCAGGGATTTGCCATGTTCGTCGATGAATATGGCCGGCAGGACGAGTACAATCTCTCCGCGAATCAGTCGGAAGCGATTGTCAGCATGCAACTTGGGTCACTTGCGAACCTGGAGCGGGAAAACCTCCAGGGAGAGCACGCGAAACTGCTCGATGAGATCGCTGAGTACCTCCATCTGCTCTCGGATATCGCCCATATCCGTCAGGAAATCAGCGAGGAGATGGATGCACTGCAACAGAAGTACAGCTCCCCCCGTCGGACAGAGATTTCGGAAGAAGAACTGACTGACGTCGACAAGGGAGAACTCATCGCCGAAGAGCCGATGGTCGTGACGCTGACTCAGCGGGGCTACGTGAAACGGACTCCGTTGTCGATGTACCAGGCTCAGAATCGAGGAGGCAAAGGGATTCGCGGAGCCAAGTCCGATGAGGAGGATCCGATTCAGCACCTGTTCGTCTCAAGCACCCACAGTTGGCTCCTGTTCTTCACAAACTACGGCAAGGTCTATTGGCAGAAGGTCTACGATCTCCCCTTACAGAATCGTACAGCCAAGGGCCGCGCCTTGGTCAATTTACTGAACCTGTCCGACGGGGAGTCGGTTCAGGATTGTGTGGATGTTCGCGAATTCGACGACGAACGGGGCCTGCTCATGGCCACCCGAAAGGGCATCGTCAAAAAGACCGCACTCTCGGCGTATAGCCGCCCGATGCGGGGAGGCATCATCGCCATTAAACTCGATGATGACGATCGGTTGGTGGACGTCGTCAAGGTCGGCCCCGGCCAGGATGTCATCATCAGTACCAGCTCCGGCATGTCCATTCGATTTTCGGAACAGGATGCCCGGGCGATGGGCCGCAACACGCGCGGCGTCAAGGGGATCTCCCTCGGAAAAGGGGGCGAAGTCGTCGGGATGGTCGTCGCTGAAGAAGAGACGACTCTTTTGACCGTCTGCCAGAACGGGTATGGCAAGCGGACTCCCATTGGATTAGCCGAAGTTGAAGCTATCACTGAGGATGCGGAGACTGGGGAAGACGCCGAGTCTGATGACGACGAAACGTCTCCCACCTCCAGCAGTATGCGGTACCGTCGCCAAAAGCGAGGGGGCAAAGGGGTCATCGATATCAAGACCACCAAGCGAAACGGCCCCGTGATCGGGATTCTCTCCGTGATCGACGGGGACGACATCTTGATGATCACGACGACCGGAAAGATTCAACGGGTTCGCGCCGCCGACATTAGCGTGATCGGCCGCAATACGCAGGGAGTCCGGTTGATGCGTCTCGATGAGGACGATCACATCGTAGCCCTCGCGAAAATCCCGGCCGAGATCGTGGATGAGGAGCCGGAGGTTTTCACGGTCGACGCCCCGGATTCCGCCTCTGCCGTGGCCGAATCAGTGGATGCTGAAGGGGCCATTTCACCAGAGTCGAATGCGACGGAGACAGATTCAAACGGTTCTGTCAATCCCGATGGGAGCCACATCGAAGATGCCGAGGGATAATCTCGCTTCCTCTCATCAAGCAAACCCCCACCGCTTTCATTCATAGGACTCCGGGGTAACCTCCGGCCCTGAGAATCCAGTCGCGAAACGCCGACGCAGAGCGGGCCGGGGAAACCAAGATTTCCCACTTTTGAAGAACCAGCAGCACTGATGAGCGACAGCTTTTCACTGGCATTCGCCAGCCTCCATCGCAACCGCGCAAAAAGAGAGCCGCCGGAGCGGGCCAGATCCGGCGGCTGAGGGCATTAAGGCTGCCTGTGCGGGCAAACACGGCAACCTTCTCTGTTAAGATAGAATATGCCCCCGCGCAAACAAGTTCTTTGAAAGAATTTTTCGCGAAAACCTGATGCAAACGGAACCAAAAGTGTGCAAAAACAGTACATCCTGGCTGGTTCCTCAATTATGCGACAGACTTCTACGAAGGAGGCTGTAGACGCCGGTGAGAAAACGTGGCGCGGGGC
>JAGQQQ010000736.1 GCA_020426125.1 Planctomycetaceae bacterium | reverse complement strand
CCTCCGCCGGTCCGCACGACAGCCATTATCTGTTTGGCAAGTTCCGTCAATTGATGTCGTCCTGAAGAAATCCACTCAATACTGTACGACGGGGCTCCTCTCGAGGTCTCGTTGACACCCCGATTTCACAAATATCGTTTTGAAAGCAAACTCCATGGCACTTCAACAGACACTGATTTTGTTTAAGCCAGATGCCGTTCAACGACGGCTCTGCGGTCGGATCCTCACACGCATCGAGGAACGCGGGCTGAAACTGGTCGGGATGAAGATGATTCAGATCACTCCCGAACGCTCAAAGCAGCATTACGCGGAGCATGTCGAGAAGCCATTCTATCCCTTGCTCGAAGAGTTCATCACTTCTGGCCCTGTGATCGCGCTGGTCGCCGAAGGCCCCGAAGCCGTTCAAGTGGTCCGCGACATGATGGGCAAGACCAACGGCCGCGAATCCGCCCCGGGAACGATCCGTGGCGACTTCGGTCTCTCCCGGCAGGTCAACCTGATCCATGGCAGCGACAGTCCGGAGTCGGCGAAACGCGAAATCGGGATCTACTTCCAACCCGAGGAAATCCTGAGCTACAAGACCGCCCTCGATGATTGGGTGTGCGCCAGCGACGAGTTGGGTTAGTCGGGCAGTCATTGACCTTTGGAGTGCGGTGACTGGTCACCGCTTTCCTTTGACGAGTGGCCTGGAAGTGATTGTCGAATGCGCCAGGCTCCTTGAGGTGTGATTGTCTTCCGCAATTCCAACAATGGGTCATTGAATAGGGATAAGAACGGGTTTCCCGAGACAATCACTCGGTCACATCCGTGCTTCCTTCCCACCATCGCCTCTTGAGCAACGTCATTATGAGAGGACGGAGACTTAGGAAAGCGTCAAGCAACTTGAATCAGCGCCAACTGCTTCTTGGGTATTAAATGGAAACAGCCCTGGAGAGGCGAAAGAAAGCTCCGACGAGTCGGAGCACAGCACTCCAAACGTGTCGTCCCGATGTGAGATGGTTGCTTGGCGATCACTAATCGCCGCCGGACATCATTAGGCCGCATAAAACGAAGGCAAAACCGACTCCGAGAATCAGAGAAGAGAAATACCCCTGCGTGGCAAAGTACCAGCCGATACCAAGAATTACGGCCCCGACGATGACGACCAGCCAGTTGCAAAACGGCTCGCTCGGCATCGGAGGTCGTTCTTCCTCACGGCGTCGCTTCTTTCGCTTTCGTCTGCGTTTTTGTTCCGCCTCCATTCGCTCCCCTTGGTCGTCTGAACTCACCCCAATAGTTTCCTCAAATCGAATCCCTGTCTGAGGAACCTTCCTTCGTTCCCCCCTCACAAGGGGCACATCCACCTCTCCAACCCAGGTCTCGTTCCCCGTTCAGCAACCCCCTCAACAACCGATTCTGATTTTGGGACAGTCATTGGGAAGAAATCCGAAATTTGAAGAGCCAAGGACCAAACAATTTCGAAATCACAAACTCAAAAGGAGGAAACAACCCGCTGTGGTTCGCTGGTCACTTTGCTGCCTGATGACAAACTGTTTCCTCATTTGGAAATTCGGGGTTTTGGTTTTGTTTGAGATTTGGATCTTGGATTTTCGAATCTCTCTTCGCTCGAGCGCCCATCAGTCACACTCGTTGTTGTAGCGTAGCAGGTCCTTCGCTCAGGTCTCAATTCATCGAGTCACTCGAAGCGGCTGAAGAGAGATTGAATCGAACAGCCGAATGTCGATTCGGTAGGGGCCATTGGGGGCGTCAAAGCTGCCAAAACGCAGCAGGTACTGCTCCAACCGAGCGAGTTTCTGATCCACACTGGGCTCAAGTTGGTCCGTACCGGGCGGTTGGCCCCAAATGATGCGGCTGCCGCCGTTTGTCTCCAGCTCAAAGACCAAATCTTCCGGTTGTGGCGCCAGGTTGTCGATTTCGGGGGCGATGATTGCGACAAGATCAAACCGTTGCCAGTAGGTTGAGAGATCTCCGTCGGGAGCGAGAAGAGCCGCCAGATTCGCCGCGGCTTGAACGGTTGTGTCCCCCCAGGCTGCACCCGTTCCCCCCAAGGGTTGAGAGACAACTCCTCGAATGTGCGGCAGTTGATCGATTTGTCGGAGTGAGAAGTCTTGAGGCGGCAAGACGACACCGTGTTCATCGACCGGGTAAAGGCCGACTGAGGTGTCAACAAAAGCGACGGGATGCCGATAAACGAGCGATGCGCGCAGGGCTGGTTTGCCGGTGATTTGAACGGACTCAACCTTTTGCACCCAGGGATGGGCTTCCAACGCGAGGGCAACATCTCGGCAGAGATCGTTCTTTAACAGAGAGACTCGCTTCGGAAGGTGAGCCTCGCGGAGCGAATCGTCCAAAATGGTTTGCGGGACCCAGCGATTCGGCGCATTGACCTCGATGTCTGCCATCTCGAATTGATATTCCGGAAGCTCCTCGATGTGGGGCAACAACAAGGGGACCGAAGGGGCCAGCACAATCGTGGTGACCGTGACAATCCCACCGAGTAGTGCCCACGGACGAAAGAACCAGTTCCGACGGGCCGATCTCGAGCCTG
>JAGQQQ010000735.1 GCA_020426125.1 Planctomycetaceae bacterium | reverse complement strand
GCCATCGCGGAGAGCGCCAGATGACCAAACCCGCAGGCACTGGTGAGCAGCATGTCTCGGCGGTTGACCGCGGGCAGAAATTGATTGCAGCGCATGGCGCACCTTCCACGGAAGTTATTCGAGGATCTGGAAACGGGTCGACGCGAACAGCGTCTGGCAGGCGAGTTGCCAGGCCTGTCGCTGGGCGTCCTCGGCGTCCTTCAACTGGACGGCCATGGCATCGACAAATGCGGACATCTCACTGAGTTCTTCCGGGGTCGGTGGCTCTGCGAGGATCCATTCATACATCAACTTCACTCGCGTTGCTGCGTCCCCGTCGGGCGTGGCCGTGAGCAATCGATTCGCGGTCTCCGATGCCGACTGCATCACCGATTCATCATTCAAGAGGTACAACGCCTGAGTCGCGACGATTGTCTCCGAACGCAGCCCCGTCGTCGCATGGGGATCGGCGAAGTCGAACACGTCAAACAACTCAGGAAGATCGTTGCGAATGACCGGCAAGTACACGCTACGATTCGGAAAATCGGTTCGCCTTCGATTCTCATTCGCCCCCACGGCGGTCGCTTGATCGCCGAGATACCAGACGGACGACTCCATCGGCGTGAGATCGAGTTTCCCGGCCGCGAGGAGCATCGCATCTCGCATCGATTCCGGATCCAGTCGTCGGCGATGCGCCCGCCACAGCAGGCGGTTGTCGGGATCCTGCTCATGTCCCCGCTCATTGTGAGTGCTGCTCATGGCGAAGGTCCGGCTGAGCGCAATCTCCCGAATCAGCGTCTTCACCGACCAGTCCGCGTCGATCAGTCTCTTCGCGAGGTAGTCCAATAAGTCAGGATGACTTGGCTCCTCTCCTGTCCGGCCAAAGTTGTCGACCGTCCGGACGAGGCCGCGTCCCATCAAGTGATGCCAGATTCGGTTGGCCAGCACTCGTGCCGCGAGTTGGCCGGCTCCGTGTTCGGTGTCGGTGAGCCAGTGCGCGAGTTCGAGCCGGCCACTTTGATCATCAGGAATGGAACAGGGTTCATTCGTGAGGACTTGCAGGAACCCTCTTGGAACGGCGTCGCCTGGTTTATCGAATTGACCAGCGATGCGGATCTTCTCATCCGCGGGAGTCTCCTTCTCTTCGGGAACCATGGCTCGCGGCGGTATGGGGGGCGGAGAGTTGAACTTCGTTTCCAGGTCGGTCACGAGTGTCTGCTGCAAGGCGATGCGGGATTCCTTGCTTGTCTCTTCGGAGTCTTTCGGTTCACAGGCCCCCTCGGCGACGGCATCCGCATGCTTCTCAGCCAATTCGCGCAACTTATCCGTCTCATCGTTCTTGAGATGTTCCAACGCCTGCTTGGCCCGGTCCAGGTGTTCCTTTAATTGTGTGCGAGTCCGCCAGTAGGTTTCGTAGTCGCCATCAAGTTTGTCCCCCTCGGGACCGAGCCCGATCAGTTGCTCCATGACACGCTGCTGGCCGAGCATGTAGCGTTGTTCCATCACCTGTGTGGACGTGAGGATTCCGGCGAGGGCATAGTAGTCACGGGTAGGGATCGGATCGAACTTGTGATCGTGACACCGCGCACAGCCGAGCGTCTGGGCGAGTACGGTTTTCCCAATGGTCGTCAATTGCTCGTCGGCGACTTCCATTTTTTGATTCTCGGGATTGTTTCCCAAGAGCACTTTGGGCCCGAGGAGTAAGAACCCCGAGGCGATCCGCTGGCGATCTCGTTGTTCGATGGAGTCAAATGGCAGCAAGTCTCCCGCGATCTGTTCCGTGAGAAACCGGTCATAAGGCAGATCCTCATTGACGGCATTGATCACCCAGTTCCGATACCGCCAGGCTTCACGAAAAAGAAAGTTTTCATCCAGTCCATTCGAATCGGCGTACCGAGCCAGATCGAGCCAGTGTCGCCCCCAGCGCTCTCCGAAATGCGGTGATTCCAGAAGAGAGTCGACGAGGTGTTCGGTGGCTTCCGGACTCGTGTCGGAGAGATAGTTCGCCATCTGTTCCGGCGTTGGCGGCAGGCCGATCAACTGGAAATGGAGGCGCTTCCCGAGTGTCCGTCGATCCGCATCGGGAGAGGGAGAAAGCCCTTCCTGCTCCAGGCGGTTCAGAATAAAGTGGTCGATCGCTGAGCCGGGCCAGTCGCTTCGTTGCACTGCCGGCGGCGGCACCACATTCAGCGGACGATACGCCCAATGCTCACGCCCTGCGATCGGGTCGGAGGGTTTCGGTCCAGTCGGCTTCGGCGAAGGAGTGTCTCGGGGATCCGGGGCGCCGCGAGCGATCCACCCTTCCAAGATTGCAATCTGTTCGTCAGAAAGCTTCTTCTCTGGCGGCATCTGCAAATCGTCATCGGCGTAACGAATGGCCCGAACCAGCAAACTGTCCGCGACGTTGCCGGGAATAATGGAAGCACCATGCTCTCCGCCCGTCTCCCAGCCCGCCCGGTGGTCGAGCAACAATCCCCCTTCCCGACTGTCGGCTTCATTCGAATGGCAGGAATAGCAATGCTCAATCAACAGTGGACGGACTTGAGATTCGAAGAACTCCAAGTCCTCCGGGGACAAAGTGTCAGCGGCCCGTATCGGACAGGACAGACTGAAACAACAGACACCGACCACAAGAAATGGAAGCCAGTGATCGATTGCGCTTCTCAGGAAAAACATCGAGGGAGGGCTCGTCAAATCGTGAAGTCCGGCATGGGGACGGGTGGGGATCATCTCAGCATTTCGGGGAACAACGACAGGGGCTGCCGCCGTCAAACCGCTGAGGGATGGACCGCTTGATTGTATTTCGGATCTTTGATGCGACGCAAACCAACCTGTTTCCATCAACAATTGCTTCCCCGTTCGCTATGATCAAGATCCCCGACCTGAAGCGGTGCTTGGTCTCGACGATTCCTTCCTGATTGTCCTTCCCCCAGACAATGGTGTCCGATGTTTTCAATTGCGTCCCGTTCCCGCCTGTTGCCGATTCTGACGGCAGGGATGTTGCTGATCCCCGCAATCCGCCTCTCGGCACAAGAAAACGGAAAGAATCGAGATGTCTTCAAGGAAGACCTCGCGGGGAATGAGGATGTCGCAAGGATCATCAAGACCTTCCCCGGCCGAGGTGAGGTCGGGGACGACAGTGATCCGACGCCAGCAACGGAGTCGGTGAAACAATTTCGCATGGCCGACGGACTCAAGATCGAACTGGTCGCAAGTGAACCGGACGTGATGCAGCCGCTGTCGATGTCATTCGATGCCCGAGGGCGGCTCTGGGTGGTGCAGTACCTGCAGTATCCCTTTCCCGAAGGTCTGAAGGTCATTCGTTACGACCAACACTTGCGCGCCGTGTTTGACAAGGTCCCCAACCCTCCGCCGAATCATGTGAAAGGGAAGGACCTGATCACCGTCTTCGAGGACACCGATGGGGACGGCCAATACGACAGTCGCAAGGACGTGATTACTGGTCTGAATATCGCGACGTCCGTCATCACAGGGCATGGTGGGATCTGGGTGTTGAACCCGCCCTATTTGTTGTTTTATCCCGATGCGAACCTTGATGATGTTCCCGATGGCCCGCCCGAAGTCCGCTTGAGCGGATTTGGATTGGAGGATACCCACTCGGTGGCCAACAGTCTGATCTGGGGACCGGACGGCTGGATCTATGGGGCCAACGGCTCCACCACCACCGGCAATGTCTCTTCAAATAGAACGCGGAACATTCGCTTTGAAGGTCAATGCATCTGGCGGTATCACCCGGACCGGGATGTCTTTGAAATCTACGCCGAGGGGGGCGGGAATACCTTTTCGTCGGAAATCGATATCAAAGGCCGTGTGTTCTCCGGAACGAACCATGGGAATACCCGCGGCATGTTTTACCCCCAGGGATCCTATGCCACCAAGAGTTGGGGGAAACATGGACCGCTGACGAATCCGTATGCGTTTGGATTCTTTCAGCACATGCGGCATGAGGGGGACACCGATCGCTTTGCCCAGACGTTCGTCATCTACGAAGGGGGAACGCTCCCCGTCGAGTACCATGGCAACGTCATCGCGGCGAATGCGCTGCACAACCGCGTCTGGGCCAGTGATGTCCTCACCGACGGCTCGACCTATCGCACCGTTGACAAGCCGAACGTCTGCGAAACGGACGACCGCTGGTTTCGGCCCGTTGACGTCAAAGTTGGCCCAGATGGAGCCGTTTATCTCGCGGACTGGTACGACACCCGGCTCACGCATGTCGATCCCCGCGACAATTGGCACAAGACCAGCGGACGGATCTATCGCATTCAAAACGAGCAGGCGGGGCCCTATGAACCGGTCGATTTGAACAAGCTCTCTGATGCCGAATTGATCGAGCGATTCACCCATCGCAATAAATGGCACCGGCAAACGGCTGTCCGGGTCCTAGGAGAACGCTTGTCCGCGGAAGCGTCGGAGGCCACCGTCTCACAGCTTCAAAAGCTCGTTCAGCAGAGTCAAGACGGGGCGCTCGAATCGCTCTGGACGCTCCATCTTTCGGGACACTTCGACGATGCCCTGGGACGCAATTTGCTGACGCACGAAGATGAAAATCTGCGGCGGTGGTCAGTTCGCCTGCTGGGAGATTGGCGGTCTGTGTCGGACGAGACGGGACAGGCCCTCGCGAAACTGGCGGAGACGGAGCCGTATATTCAGGTCCGTTCCCAACTGGCTTCGTCGGCGAAAAGGTTCCCCACGAGCGTCGCATTGCCGATTTTGAACGGCCTGCTCTCGCACACCGAGGACCAGTCCGATCCGCACCTTCCGATGATGATCTGGTGGGCGTACGAGGCGCATTGCGGAAACTCCCCCGCGCAGCGAACCCACCACATTGGCGTCGATCTCGATTCCCCGGATCAGGTCGCCCCTCGCCAACAACTCCTGGCGTCACTGGAGAGACCAGAGATGTGGGAGAATCCGATTTTCCGGGAGACGGTCGTCCCTCGGCTAATGAAACGGTTTGCCATGGAAGGGGATGAACCCGTCGAAGATGGGCAGTTCTCCCCACTCACAACCTGTCAGAAGCTCCTCGAACTGGCTCCCACAGCCGACCATCGGAAAGTCCTCATGGATGGCTTCCTCGAAGCCTACCAAGGACGCGAGATCGCCGCACTCCCCGAAGGTTTGCGCAATGCGATTCAGGATTATCAGAAGTCGATCGGAAACTCAGATCTGGTTCTCGGTGTCAAGTTGGGGCAGCAGGAGGCCATCTCCAAAGGACTCGCGGCGATTCGAGACCCGAAGACTGATGCGGCCACACGGCTGGCGTTGATTTCGACATTCGGTCAGATCGAACGTCCCGACGCGGTGTCCGTTTTGCTGGGGCTTCTCGGGAGCGGTTCGAGTGCCGAGAAAAAGGCGGCGATGGAATCGCTCATGACGTACGACGATCCCAAGATCGGACAGACCATCTGCTCTCGGTATCAGTCGTCTCTTCCCGAAGAACACGGCATTCGCGCCACCGCTCAGCGTGTGCTTGCCAGCCGACCCGTCTGGACAAAGCAGTTTTTGACGGAGATCACGGAATTCCGGATCAAGCCGACCACCGTCTCCCTAGATATCGTCCAGCAAATGCGGTTGCATTCCGATGTGGAGATTCAGGCAACCCTCGACAAACTGTGGGGAAAGACTCGTGCGACGCCCGAGGAGAAGCAACAGGAAATCGCGAGGATCCGCACGCTGCTGGGGAATATTCGTCAACAGGACGCGGAGACGATCGACCTGCAAGCGGGGCACGAGCTGTTCAAGAAACATTGTGCCGTTTGCCACACGCTATTTAACGAAGGAGGCCAGACGGGCCCCAATCTCACCGGCTATGAACGGACGAATCTGGAATTCTTGTTGTTGGCGATCGTCGATCCGTCAGCGGGGATTCGCGAGGAGTTCACACAGTTTCAGGTGGCGACGGTCGATGGCCGCGTTCTCACAGGGCTCCTGGAGAACCAGACGCAGACAACCGTCACGCTCCGAGGAGCGAACAATCAGACCACCGTGATCAACCGGGATGACGTCGAAATTTTGCAAGCGATGTCGAACAGCATCATGCCCGACGGTCTCACGCAGAAACTCAAAGACCCCGAACTGGTGAACCTCTTCGCGTATCTGATGCAGCGAACGCCCGCCGCGATTTCGAGCGGAGAAGAGTGAGACCGGAGTGGGGCGGTTACCAAGATCGCATCGCATGCCGGATGGGGTGAAAGTCCCGTTGGCTCGGGTGGGCTCCGTCGGCCCTCCAGGCCTCGGAATTTCGGTGTCA
>JAGQQQ010000734.1 GCA_020426125.1 Planctomycetaceae bacterium | reverse complement strand
ATGAGTCGATCCACGAGCCCCTCAATGATGTCGATGTGCGTGTTGGTTTCCCCGGAACCGGTGATAATGAGAAGTTTCCCATCGAGTCCTTCGGCGAAGTTGATAGGGACCGATTGCTCATAGCCCTCGCGATTGACGTCTCGGGTTCGCATGTAGATCTCCTGGAACCAGGCGTTGTAAAGATGCGGCTGCGGTTTCGGAACAACCGCGATCCCCACGTGATACAACTCGGGTTTACGGAACATCGCATTGAGGGTGTTCGAGCCTCCTCCACTCCAACCCCAGATGCCGACACGATTCAGGTCGACGTATGACCGGCTCCGCCCCAATTCCTGAAGCGCCGCGGCCTGATCCTCCGTCGATAGCGGCCCGAGACTCCCGAAAATGGAACGTCGCCATGCGGCTCCCTTTGGCGCGGGGGTTCCGCGATTGTCGATGGAGACAACCAGGTAACCCAAGTCCGCGACGACTCGGAGAAAGTGACTCTGAGCCGCTCCCCAGCGATCCAAAACGGTCTGCGCGTAAGGTTCTCCATAAACGTAGACGAAAATGGGATACGTCCGAGCCTCATCAAAGTCTTTCGGCTTCAGCATCCATGCGTCGCAGGACACACCTTCCCCGATTGGGAGTTCAAAGAACTCCGTTGGGTGAGTGATCCACTTTCGCGCCCTTTCCTGCAATTCCTCGTTGGCTTCCAGAACCCGATGGGACATGTGGTCCGGCAGTTCCACAAGGTCGACCACCGGTGGGCGATCAAATGTCGAGTACGTGTGAAATGCCCACCGAGTGTCTGGAGAAAACTGGTAGTCGTGGGTTCCTGGTTGATCCTCGGGAGTGATGCGTTCGAGAGTCCCGGCTCCATCCAAAGGGACCCGATACAAATACTTTTGCGTGCCGTTGTCGGGAGACGCATAGAAGTAGAACCAACCCCGCTCGTCATCGACGCCTCCGCGATCGATGAGGTCATAATCGCCAGGAGTCAACAGTGCGATCTGGTCACCGTTTCGGGAATGGAGGAAGGCGTGCCGCCAACCGTCTTTCTCGCTGATCACGATGAAAGCTTCACCGTCTCGAATCCAAGTGACACCGGAATTAATTCCCTGGCTGCCGACGGCCCAGGCGTCATTGGTCTCGTAATACAGCCGTTGAATCGTCCCTGTTTCGACGTGAACGAGCAGAAACTCCCGTTGGTTACGAAAACGGCTCAGTGTCTCAACGATGACTTCCTCGCTGTTTTCGGCCCAATCGACTTGGCCGAAATAACATCCTTCCTCAGGCACATCGACGGGGAGCCACTGGATCGCTCCGCCATCACGTCCAACAACCCCGATCCGAAGACGGGCGATCGTTTCACCGACTCGGGCAAACCGCCGCTGTCGAACAGTGGGATAAGACGGATCCGTCGGATCGAGTGTCGGACGCAGCCGGACATCGGTTTCGTCAGACTCAACAAACAGAACTCGTTGACCGTTCGGACTCCATTGCGGATCGCGGAAGAAGAGATCCCGTTCCTCGGGCTTCTCGGTCAGTTGGACGATGTTTCCGGTGGCCAGTTCTCGGACAATCAAGTCACGCCCACGAAATCGCAGGACGTGACTGCCATCGGGTGAGAGGATTCCTTCGGGGGCCTCCGAAACCTTGATGGACCGCTGCTCCCCGCTACGGACATCATATTCGATCCGTTGAGTTTGGTCGGACTGTTCGTCCCGTTGATTGACCACATAACCGGAACTATCAAGCAGCCACTCCGCTTCAAACGGCCGTTCACGAAATTCCTCCAGCTCGTAAATGGAACGCAGTCGCGGCTCGGCGATTTTCGCCCAGTCGTTTGTGTCAGCATTCAAACTCGTTCCCCCAAGCAGGATGACCGCAATGACCTGTACGAACGTTGCTCGGGCTCTTCGACGTTTCCAATGCATAGTTGTTCTTTTTGCTCAACGAAAATGGATGGTGACGATTCCATGGCAACTCAGAACTGATGGATCAATCAAGACGTTGACATGATTGCAGGTGCGGCAATCGAAATTCCAGCCCCCCAACTGGGACAATACGCCTGCATTGGGAAATAGGACAGTGTCATCTCCAGAAAGTCCTGGCTCGTGGCAACACGTGAATCGCAGAGAATCCTTGCCATTGAAGCTGGAATTCGTCGCCGTCTCTCGTCGGTGGGTCTCTCATTGTCAGGTTTGCCCGTTTTCTGATCCCAGCCGTGAAAATCTGTGTCTTCTCCACAAGCGTGTCTTTGGGGAATCCCCCAAACTGCTTAGAATCCCCCCAACTCCAACCGGAAGGATCGAGACCATGGCAGACAACACGGAGAACTCCTCAGCTGATGAGGCCAAACGGGATTTCATGCGCGAGATCGTGGCGCAAGACGTCGCCGCCGGAACGCATGGCGGCCGCGTTCAGACCCGGTTTCCTCCCGAGCCAAACGGTTACCTCCACATTGGACACGCGAAGTCCATCTGCCTGAATTTCGGAATCGCCCAAGAGTTCCAGGGACGCTGCAACCTGCGCTTCGACG
>JAGQQQ010000733.1 GCA_020426125.1 Planctomycetaceae bacterium | reverse complement strand
CCATCAGGACCTGTTGTTTCACGTCGCAGAGGAGGAGTTCGATCACCCTTACTTCTATGGAGTTCTGCTTGAGGCAACCCTCTTGCAGGGAGGGCCTTGGACTGAAACAGAACGGATCGTCGCCGGGGCCATTCGGCATCTGAATGATTATGTGGGCTACCGTCCCTTGGCAGTGCTGGAGAATGACCAGAAGACGGAAGTGTACAGCCACGAGCGGTTTCGTCCCATTCCATTGTTCATTGCAGGAGCCGGAGTCGGTGCCGGCCGATACGAGGACCTGCTCCAACAGACGTTTGAGTTTCTTCGTCAAGCCCCAGATGACCTGTTATACGATGCCTACTTCGATCAGGACCGACTGGAAGAATTGGCGATCGATCTCCGTGCTTACGATCACTTGCATCCCGTGAACAAGCGGACGAACTATTTGTTCGGGGAATGGGATCCCCATCGTATCGACAATCAGGGATACTACCGCCGGTTCATTATTCGCAAGATCATTTTAGACTCCTTGCAGGACTGGATCGAAGACAAGTCCGTACGGATTCCCAAAGCGGAAAAGTTGTTTGATGCCGCGGCCGCCTTGTGCGGGACAATGGTCATGGCCTCGTCCATCAGTGGAGCAGGGCCGTCCACGCATGACTCGACGATCTCATTGACATCGCTCCTGCCCATCGTCGCTCGCCGTCGGGATGAATTTTACGCTCGCGTGATGGAGTCCGTTTCTGGCGACCGACGGGCACGGTTACTGAAAGAGCAGGAAAAAACGCAGCAGCCGTTTGGCCATATTCGCCAATACTTGAATATGAAGCTCGCTGGCTACGGGGCGCGGCAAGTGCAACACCGCGAACTGGCCCATCTGTACGCCATGCTGGGATATCAGGGAGCAAGCCGCGAACAGGCCCTATCAATCCCAGCGGCATCCACACGAATCGAAACAGAAATTGAATGTGTGCTCTCGGGGGTCCACCAAGCCTTGCGAGAAGGAGATGTCTCGGCGGCGTTCGATGAATTGAAAGTCGTTCCCCAACTTCTGAAACGGGGGATTGAATGCGGCGCGCTCGTCGACCCCTGGAATATGCTGGGGTTCCAAGGACAGTTTCCGCTGTTCACCTCTCGGGAGGATTCCATCCCCGACAACCGTGTGGAAACGTTGCTCTCCCTGATGGAGCAGATTTTCACGGCCTTTTCTCGCACTCTCGGCGACGCGGCCGCGAAAGGGCTTCCCGCATTGCGAGAACAGATTTCGGTTTTGCACCAGAATGTCGCGGAGTGGTGGGACCGATATGGCAGCGATGTCATCGCCGATTTGCCGGATGTTTCGGGGCAGGAAAGTTGGGAATCGGCGACGCATGTTTCATCCGTGCTGACCGAGTGGCAACAGGCGGGGGAAGCAGCTGGGGACATCGGTTTTTGGCGCGAGCATGTGGAACGATTTCAGTCCGCGCAGTCCTATGCTCTCGTGGTCGATGCCTTGTTGCGGCGTGGAGATGAAGTGGCCGCAATGGGATTGCTGATGCAATGGGCCTCCCAACTCGACGAAGTCGGTTTCGAATGCCCCCATCATTCGATCTTCTCGCAGCTGATTCGCTGGATGAAGCTGGTCGCGGGCCGGGAATTGCCCCCAGAGGACGTGGGGACGTTACTGGGACAAATCCGGCGAATGTTCGATTTTCTGGAGGCGAACGCGGAGGAATGGTGGAGAGTTCCCAATTACGGGCGCGTCGTCGACTCCGCGAAGTCCCTCCCTTCGGATGAACTCGAATTTGGTGAGTCAGAAGAGGGCGGTTTCGAGGAACCTGACGAGGAGGAAGAGGACGCCGTCTTCGGAGCCGCTTACGACGGTGTCGTCTTCCGGGATAGTGCCGATGACGGGAATTGGGGCGAGATGGTCGATGGCAATTCCCCATTTTCCAATACCGAATTCGAGGCAATCAACCGCCAGTTGGAACCGCGGCTCAAATTCCTCAATGCCGTTGGTCAGCTGTGGCAAATGGCCGCTGCGAAGTTTGCCGCCGAGATGTACCGGGGCGTCGATGACTGGATGTCCGACGACCACATCATTGGGGCGTTGTCCGGTTGGCATCGGCAGGCTCAACGTTGGCAGATTGATCTCGCCGAGTTGATGGAAAGTGTCTGGGATCATGAGATCTCCGAATCTTCTGGGGATCACGATTCCAACGTCGAATATGACATTCAGCTCCAGGTCAAGTATTACGTGTTGCATCAGGTCATCAGCACGCTGATCTGCCTCCGCAACGCCGAACGTCTTCTGAATGGGATAATCCCCGAACACGTCGACATTCCACGTGGCACCGAGCAAGACCGCCAACTGGCGCGGCTGTACCGCTCCGTGATTCAGCGGGATGTCGAGCAGGTTCGCGGATTGATGCCCCAGATGCTGAGTCGACTGTCCCGCAATCCGTTGCTCTACATTCCCCTGGAAAATGGGGGCGAGCCGGGGCAGATTCTCCGGATCCAAGCGCTGCAGTCGATCGTGCGATTTCTGCTTCGGGAACTCCCCCGCCTGGGGTTGCTCCGAGAAACTTGGCATGTGTTGCTCACCGCTTATCGCATGGAACGCAAATGGCGGCCGCGCGGACAAGCCATTACCGAGTTCGACCGACTCTTCTCCATCGCCTTGCGGAGCACCCTCGACGCTCTGGTGGTGAGCGCCAAGAGGTGGAACGGAGACAAAGAGATCGCTGCCGAGGATCTGATTGAGGCGATTGGGCAGGTCCTGGATCCCTATCAGTGGCTCTGGGCCGAACACAGTCGGACCATGCGGATCAGTGCGGTCGATGCGATTCGCCGCGAATCCGAATGGCAGGACATTCGCGACTTTGTCGAGAAGTATGGCGGAGACTTCTTCAATGCGAACAACCTCACATTGGGAAATGTCCGGGCGATCCTCCACAGCGGCGTCGACTGGTTTTTGGACTACCTGGAAGTCGAATCGGATCCGCTCCATCCCATCAAACTTCTCGACGATATCGACGCGGGAATTGTGGACCGCGAGGAAGCGGAGTGGGCTCTGGAACAAGTCTATTCGATCGTCGTCGACCGCTTCGACCGTTTTCTCGAATACAACACCACAACCACCCAGTCCGACTACGGCGAGATGATCTACTGCCTATTGGACTTTCTCAGGTTGGAAGCGGCCTACGACCGGGACGCCTGGAACCTGACTCCGCTGGTGTTGGTGCACGAAGTCCTTGTGCGGAATGGGATGATGGAAGGGGCCGAAGTTTGGGAGTCGACCTTTGAAATGCAGACCGCCGACGTGGCCGATCAGCATCTCAAAGACCTCCGACGGCTTCAGAAGAAATACGGCATGCGAATGCCCACCATCGTCGACCAGTTCAACGAACGGTTTGTCAAACCCCTTGCCGTCAACCGGATTCTCGCTTTGGTTCATCAGGCTGCCGAGGATGCTCGTGCTGGGAGTCACGAAGATTCGCCCGCGTTTCATAATCTCCATGAACAGGTGGACGACTATTTGGAGGATAGTTGGGGGTCCGGAGTCGATCTGCCCGAGTGGTTGCGGCTGCTCGAGAAAGAGGTCGTGGATGCCATCCAGCCGGAAGAGGGAGGTCGCCCGGGCACCGAGGCGGAGTTGGAAATACTTCCCGTTCCGGTCAGTAAGGCGCAGTTCCGCGACCAGGTTCGGATCTGGCGAAGCAGTCTCTCCGCCAAAGACAAAGACGCGGACACCGGCCCGGTCGACGGCGCCGGATCCACCGAAGCCTGACTTCGGGTTCTCGCGTGGAATCAACCCGGCGAGCGGGGGACGTCAGTC
>JAGQQQ010000732.1 GCA_020426125.1 Planctomycetaceae bacterium | reverse complement strand
TCGGCAACCTGTTCGTCACGTCATGGGGAGACCATCGGATCGACCGGTTCGTGCTCAAGGAGAAAGGAGCCTCGTTCGAGTCGATCGCGGAGCCGTTCATCACCGGCGGCGAAAACTTCCGCCCCGTCGGCATCGCTCTCGCCCCAGATGGCTCGATGTACTGCACCGACTGGGTGCTCCGGGATTACAAGCTGCACGGTCAGGGAAGGGTTTGGCGAATCTCGTGTCGAAGTGATTCCACGGCCAAACAAGATGGTTCTCAGTTGGCGAGCAAGAACTTGGGAAACCGCCGGCTTGCAGCAAAGAAGATGGCGGAGAGTGCAAATGGACGATATGAGCTTGAGCAAACTCTGAATGATGACAAATATCCCGTACGTGCCCGTATTGAAGCCTTGTGGGCGATCGCCCAGATCCCGAAGTCCGTGAAAGATTTTCGGTACCTGAAAACGGAGAATGACCGTAGGGTTGCTGGGGCATTTGATGAGGTTGGAGTTGCGTTCCATCACCTTGGGAATGAACCGCAATTTCACATCAATCGAGATCCCAAGCTGATTCCATTTCGCACGAATCTCGTTGTTACGGATCGCCCACTGTCGAATTACCCCGTCGCGAGCTTGGCCGAATATATTGTGAGTGAATTGGAATGTTGTCCCGAGGACGATCTGTTTCGGTTCGTCGAAGAAGCTCTCACTCGTTCAGACGATCCATTTGTCACGCACCGACTTCGAGAGGTCTTTCGCTACGCTGACCCGAATTTGCCCGTCGAACAAATCGCAGATTCGCTTCAACAGGAGCAATTTGCAAGTGAGTCGGCGACGGAAGAAGTTGATGCACGGATGGCAACGATGTTCTATCTCTCGCTGACGGACCAAGGGTTTCGTGAAAATGAGTTCGTGAGAATTGGCCTTCGATCAAAATGGCCAACTGTACGTCGCATCGCCGTCCAATGGGCCGCAGAACAGTTCTCTCACACAGACCTCCGCCCGGATGTCGAAGCTGTCCTCCGTTCCGAGCCGATGACACCCGACCTCTTCCTTGCGACGCTCGCGGCCCTCGACATGCTCGATGGCAATCCCCCCGCCGAATTTGAGAAGGCCGACGTCAGTAAATACATCGTCCCACTTTTGAATGATGAGTCGACACCGGACAGCGTCAAGGTCCATGGCCTCCGTCTCTTACAGCCGGACGCCGTGAAAGAGCATAGCGATCTGATTGCGACGCTGGCGAAATCGGACGACCAGGAACTGACGCTGGAAGCGGTCCGTACGCTGGCACTTGTCGACCGCTGGCAGGCGATCGACCTCGCAAGGTCGCAGTTCCAGTTTCGCAATCCGTACGCCCAAGCCTCGGAACACGCAATCTGGCTCGAATACATCACGCTGCTGGGTGGTGTTGATCCGCAGACTCCGCGCGGAGACGAAGCCCGCGACAATTTAGTCAATCAATTGATTCATCGCCCGGACAACAAACCGCCGACATTGGCACTCGACACGCGATCGGCGTCTGTGATTGTCCGGTCGTTGCGTGGCTGGCAAGGGGATCCCCAAGTCCAGCAAGCCATCACGGCTTACCACAACGCCATCGGCCTGTTCGCGGTCGCGCATGGCAGCGGTCCAAACGAAATCTGGCAACAGACCATCCTGGCCTGGGGGGAAGAGCCGTATCCCGAATCGTTTCAGAAGTCCGTCTCCTTTCACCAAGGGATTCCCCAAACGGACGACACTTGGGAGACGTTTCTCAGCGAATCAAGGCCCGAAGACGGAACGCTTGGCGGCGCTGCTCAACGGGGACGCACCGTCTTCGAACATCCCAACGGGCCCGGGTGCTCCAAGTGCCACACCGTCCACGGTCGCGGCGGCAACATCGGCCCCGACCTGTCACGGATCGGAGCAACGTTCACTCGCGAAAAACTGATCGACTCGATTCTGAATCCGTCGAAGGAAGTCTCCCCTCAGTTCACCAACTGGAACATGGCCACCAGCGATGGCAAAGTCCACACCGGGATGATCGTCCACGAGAACAAAGGGGTCACCATCCTCGGCCAGCCCGATGGCACGACTGTCACCCTGGACACCATCGACATTGAGGTCCGTTCCCCGCAACGGACGTCCGTCATGCCGGAGAAACTGGAAGAACGGATGACCGTCGCGGAGTTTCGGGATTTGCTGGAGTACTTGCAAAGTTTGGAATGAGAGACGAGAGATCAGCGAGTGGTCGCCTGGCGGAGGGGAAATTCCAGGGGACCGAGGATCTTCGTTTGGAAAGTGTCCAGTGTTCGGCTCCCTGCCATCGGAGCAGGATCGGTGTGGAGACAGAATGTCGATCCTTTCGGATTGTGCTCTATGTGGATCTCCGACCATCTGATTCATCGATGCAATCTTACGCTCGACGCGACTCCCTTCCATAAGTTTTGGATGACATTCGCCCTCACTCATTGAGCGGAGAACCGGTTTACGATCATTTGATGTGAAAAGGCATTTTGATACATCGAAGTTGCCGTGTTATTCTTTCAATCAACCATGCACACGGAATCAGCTTCTATCTAATACCCACTTGTGAATTCGACGTCGTCTTTTCGCGCAGTTCGCCGGCAAGAACGAACTTTGCTGCGGAAAATCGATCGGATGAAGTCGAGATCAAGCGATTTCTTCAGAATCTCAACGCGGGCGGCATGGTTTGGCATCGTTGCTGCGTAGGGGGCTTGGGGACTCCAGAAGATGGCACGTGCCACCCGTGAGTCACCGGCGCGTACCCACCCCCTTCGCCTGCCATTGTGGAGTCCCGAACGCCCCCCCGGTGACGTTTGTCTTCTTTCTAAAGGAATCGCCTTGAACACGTCCCATCGAACTCGAAAGTTACGAGGATTCACACTCATTGAGTTGTTGGTTGTGATCGCGATCATCGCAATCCTCATCGCACTTCTCCTGCCAGCGGTCCAGCAGGCTCGTGAGGCGGCCCGGCGGACACAGTGTAAGA
>JAGQQQ010000731.1 GCA_020426125.1 Planctomycetaceae bacterium | reverse complement strand
GACATCAACTCAACCGCCGCACCGTCCTCAAAGGTGCCGGCGTCGCGATGGCGCTCCCCTGGTTGTCGGCCATGCAGCGGGCGTTCGCTTCGCCTGTGGAAAATCAACCGCCACGACGATTCGTCGCGATGACGCTCGGCCTCGGTCTACTCGGAGAGAATCTCAATCCGATGCAGAGTGGGAAAGACTACGACCTGAGTCCGTATCTAACGTCTGTTGCCGATTTGCGGGACAAGTTCACGGTCGTGTCCGGTTCTTCCCATCCCGAGGTCTACGGCGGTCACCGCGCTGAGGCGAGCATTCTGAGCGCCCAGCCGATGGGCAATGGAGGACAGGCGAAAAACACAATCTCGCTCGACCAGTACCTCGCCAAATATCTTGGGCATCAGACCCGGTATCCGTCACTCGTTCTCGCCAGCCAGGGGACAAACAGCCCCTCGTATACGGAGAACGGCTCGATGATCCCGGCCGAGGATTCCCCCTCGCGGCTCTATGAGCAGCTGTTTGTCGATGACTCCCCTTCCGAACGGGAACGTCAAGCCCAGCGACTTCGCGAAGGCCGGAGCATTATGGATCTCGTCCAGGAAGACTCGAAACGGCTTACCCGTCAACTCGGGTCGGGTGACCGGCAGCGTTTGGATGAATACTTCACGAGTGTCCGGGACTTGGAACAAAGAATGGCCGCTTCCGAGGAATGGGCCATGCGCCCAAAACCCAAAGTCGACTACAAGAAGCCGATTGATATCAAGAATTCCAATGACTTCATCGGTTATCAGAAATTGATGACGGACATGGTCCGCCTAGCGCTTCAGACCGATTCGTCGCGGTTCATCACCTACCACTTGGGCGGTTCCGGCGGAGTCGTGCCGCTCACGGGAGTCGACGAAGGCTATCACTCACTTAGCCATCACGGTCGAGATGAGGAGAAACTGGAACAACTGGCCATCGTGGAAGCGGCGATCATCGCTGCGTGGGGAGACTTCCTGCGGGATCTGAGTGCCATCGACGAAAATGGCCACAGCCTGCTGGACCAAACGGCCGTGTTTATGACCAGCAATCTGGGGAATGCGTCCAACCACGACAACCGCAACATGCCCGTCCTGCTCGCCGGAGGAGGATTCCGTCACGGCCAACACTTGGCGTTCGACGAAAAGAACAACTATCCACTCCCCAACATGTACGTCAGCCTGCTTCAGCGGATGGGACTGGAAGTTGACCAATGGAAGACCAGCACCGGCACAATGACGGGCCTGGAGATGGCCTAAAAACATGGACGATTTAGAACACTGGGCCGGGGACCCAGGGGCAGAACTCTTCGTCGCCGATTCCCTGGGCTTCGCTCTTGGTCTGTCTTCCGCTGGCAACAGCAATGATCTCTTCGAAGATTTGTTGCCCGACTTCCTCGACGGTCGCCTCGCCATCGAGAATGCGGCCGGCGTTGATGTCCATGTCATCGGTCATTCGGTTAAACATGGGCGTATTGGTCGACACTTTGATCGTGGGAACGGGCTTGCACCCGTAGCAACTCCCCCGGCCCGTTGTGAAGACGACGATATTGGCTCCCCCGGCGACCATTCCGGTTACTGAGGGAGGATCAAATCCGGGAGTGTCCATCACGACGAACCCTTTCTTCCGCACGGGTTCGGCGTATTCGTAAACATCCATCAGGGGAGTGCTCCCCCCCTTCGCGATCGCTCCCAGAGACTTTTCAAAGATCGTGGTCAGTCCTCCGCGTTTGTTGCCGACGGACGGATTGTTGTCGATTTGGGCACCAAACAGCTTCGCGTAGTCTTCCCACCACCGGATGCGGGCGATCAGCTTCTCGCCAATCTCCCGGGAAATGGCCCGTCTCGTCAACAGATGCTCTCCGCCATAAATCTCGGGGACTTCGGAGAGAATCGAGGTTCCCCCATGAGCCACCAGCAAGTCGCTGGCAATTCCGAGGGCCGGGTTGGCGGTCACGCCGCTGTTGCCGTCGCTCCCCCCGCATTCGGTGGCGAGCATCAATTCGGAGACCGGGATCGGCTCCCGCTCGACATTATTGACAACGGGCAGCAGCTCCTTGAGCGTGTCGACCGCTCGGCGGACGGTCTTCGCGACGCCCCCCTCATCTTGGATATTCATGATCAGGGGGCCTGCCTTGTGGGATTCCCCGCCCCCTTCGAGTTGAACGAGATTGTAGTTCTCCGCGACGAACGACGCCTGCGCCGTCTCACAGCCCAGCCCCAGGAGAATATAGGCCCCGATGTTCGCGTGATTCGCGAATCCCGCGAGCGTTCGAGAGAGTTGTTGATGGTCCGTTCCGCCGTAGGCAAAAGAGCACCCCCCTTTGTGAGACAGAGGGACGACGCCATCGACGTTCGGGTAGTCGGCGAGCAGACGTTCATCAAACGCCTGGGCGATGTATTTCGCCGACGTTGCCGAGCAGTTCACCGTGGAGATGATTCCGATGTAGTTCCGCGTCGCAGCGCGGCCATCCGAGCGGCGATATCCCAAGAATGTTCGGGGGTGATCCGGCGGCGTGGGAGGGTGGATCGCGGTGCTGAACTCGTAATCGTGATCGAGACTGCCGAGGCTGACATTGTGGACATGCACCCAGTCCCCCGGTTCGATCGGCTGCGTCGCGAAGCCTATTGGCTGCCCGAACTTCTTGAGTGGTTCCCCCGGAGCCACGGATGTGATCGCCATCTTGTGGCCCATCTCGATCGGCTGACTCGCAGAGACGGTTCGCTCGCCGGAAGCCCATTCCCCTCCCCGGGAGACGGACCGTCGAGCAACGACGACGTTGTCGGATTCGTGAAGACGAAGAAACGGGGCGACGGAATCTGACACGGATGGTTTCTCTCAAGTTACCGGGGGGATAGTTGGTCAAAACGCCCCGCAGCCACGGGTCGAAAACGACGATTTGACAGTGCTGCGTTTCTCAATCGCCCATCGCTTGGGCGACGAGACGCTGGTCGAAGTAGTTGGTCTCCATCCCTGCATCGATAACCAACCGCTGGGAGTTAATTCCCGACGATCGCGGACTCATCAGAAACGCGACGGTGTTGGCGACTTCGTCCGTCTGAACCGCTTTCTTCCTCAAGGTGGCCTGTTCCGCGAACAGGTAACTGTCGACATATCCCGGAATTCCTGCCGAGGCCGAGGTTTTCAAAAGTCCGGGGCAAACGGCATTGAACCGGACTTGTGAAAACTCAGAAAACGACTTCGCGAGAAAGCAGATGGACGAATCAAGCGCCGCTTTGACGGGGGCCATGTAGCCGTAGTTCTCAGCGGCCATGCGCGTGGTGGAGATGGAGATCGTCACCACACTCCCCTCTTTCGGATCGAGCAGCGACTTCAGCGCATTAGAAACGGCAATCAACGAGAAACAGGAAATGTCGACCGCTTGCAGGAACGCGGCTCGCGGAGTTTCGTGAAACGGCAGCCAACCCGCAGAGTAGTCCGCAAAGGCGATGGAGTGGACAACGCCATGTAGTTGTGGCCGATCCTGTGCCACGTCCTCGGCCAGCCGGTCGATTTGGTCCTGATGCTCCACGTCACAGACGTATATCGGGGCGTCTCCGACAGATTTCCGGAGCGAGTCCCGTCGAGCGTCACTGCGGACTGCGTACAGCACATCCGCGCCGGCCTCCGCCAGGACTCGCGCGGAATGCCAAGCGACGCTCTTCTTGTTGGCGACGCCCATCACCAGGATGGACTTCCCCTGCAAATTCAAAAAGCCGGAAATGGGAGGATCTCCTCGCGTGGTGTTTTCTGTTGGCTTAGCTCGGCGGCGGGCGTCACTTTCATCGGGTCACACACAGATTGTCACGGTGAATGACTTCGGCATAGGGCATGTTGCCCAGCCGGTCCTCGATTTCTTCTGTCCGGACGCCGAGAATCGATTGGATTTCACTGGCGTCATAATTTGTCAGCCCACGGGCAAACTCGACTCCGTTGGTGTCCAGCAGCGAGACAAGTTCTCCTCGTTCGAAAGCACCGGTGACGGATTTGATTCCAATCGAAAGCAGCGACTTTCCCCGGTGCTCGACCGCTCGGACGGCTCCCTCGTCTAGTTGCAAAGTGCCGCGTGGCGGGACGGTAAACCCGATCCAGCGTTTCCAGGCGGGGACCATTCCCCCCTTGGGAGTGAACAACGTTCCGACTTCTTCCCCCGCGAGGATCTTGTCCAGGACCCGGGGATCGCGGCCATTGGCAATAATTACGGACTCTCCCACCGCGGTGGCCGTGCGCACGGCATCAAGCTTGGTATGCATCCCGCCAGTACCGCGACTGCTTTTGACGTCTTGAGCCAGCCCCATCAGGGAATCATCCCAGTGGTCCACCAAGGGGATCTTCTCCGCGTGGGGATCATCCGGGTGGCCATCGTAGAGTCCATCGACGACGGACAGGATCACGAGCAACGGATGTTGCAGGAGATTGGTGACCATGGCCGCGAGCCGGTCGTTATCCCCGAATTTAATTTCCCGCACGCTGACGGTGTCATTCTCGTTGATAATGGGAACAATGCCGTATTCGAACAAGGTATTCAGTGTGTTGCGAACATTGAGATACCGGTCTCGATGCCGGAAATCATTCCCCGTCAACAGCATTTGGGCGGCGTGATAGCCGTGTTTCTTGAAGGCATCATCGTAGGTGCGGATCAAGCTTGCTTGCCCGGTCGCGGCGGCGGCTTGCAAATGGGGCAAATCACGGGGCCGCTCCTTGAGCCCCAACAGCCCGATCCCCGCTCCGACGGCTCCGCTGGAGACGAGGACGACCCGTTTGCCCGCAACACGCAGTCGGTGGATCTGTTCCGCGAGAGCGGAGACCCGATCGGTATCGAGGGTGTCATCCTCGCGAGAAAGAACATTGGTCCCGACCTTGATGACCATGGTTCGGGCGGAGGTGACGACTTCCTGTCGCAGGAGATTGGCCATGTGGGAGAATTGGGCATCGCGCCCCGAGTTAAGAACTTCCGCGTCATTCGAGAACAGCCGTGTTCTCGGCACTTGGATGGAATCAGCAGAGAAACGTGTTTGAACGGTCAGTTTTGCGGTTCCGGCAATCCAGCTTCCTTGTACATCTGCTTTTTGTATTCCTGATCCTGCAGGATCACCACGGATCCATCGTCCGGGTTGTAAGCATACACTTGCCAGGGGTACAGACCTTTGAGTTCATTCGGCGACTGCTTGAGCCAGCCTTCGACCGTCTCGAACGACGGGTATTCGTCGAACTGGGCATGATGGATTTCAATATTGTGCTTGAGCATGAAATCCTTCTCGATTTTCGATGCCATCGCTTTGTACATCTTGGCCGGACCGGTGATTGGATCGGCATATTCCGCTTCGTTCTCAACGACGAGGAGTGCGGGGTTGTTGGCCATGGCCGTCTTGTAATTGACAAGCTTCGTGTTGTTCTGAGGAAAGTTTGGCGCTTTCATCGGGGGTGGTGCGGCCTCTTCCGGCTTCGCAGACTGCTGGGAGGAACTCGCACTTTCCCCCCCGCAGCCCGACCAAACAAGTAAGCCAAACGCGAACCAGATAGGAAGAGCGGTCTTTCGATTCAGCATGAATAGCCTCCAACAGATGCCAGGTTCTCCCCTGACGGTTGAGTCGCGATCAATGCCGCTCCAGAAATCCGAGGGAAACGTCACGACTTTGGCCGTGTTGTAATCCGTCGGCCACGGGAATTGTAGTCAGAAGCAAACACCCCCATGGGCGAATTCCCTGGGAACCGGTTTCCCCAAAGGCGATGACATTCCGGAAGACGTCAATGACTGTGGTGGTCGCACGGTTTCTCTCCGAAAACGCCGGACAACAAACAGGCGCCGTTTTCCGTGTGCTCACAGACCTCTTCCTCCCCCTGTCGTTC
>JAGQQQ010000730.1 GCA_020426125.1 Planctomycetaceae bacterium | reverse complement strand
CGTACTACTTCCCGCCACAGATGAATCAGATTGGGAACAATTTCCCATACACTTTTATGGGGATTGAACCGGGTGTGACGAAGCAGGAGGTCATCGATTGCCTCGATCGCTGGAATCAGGGGGACAACGGTCTCCTAGACCTCTCCAAAGCCTATCGGCTAAAGCCGGGTACCGGATGGCTGATTCCTCCTTGCGTTCTTCACGCTCCCGGCTCGCTGGTCACCTACGAACCGCAGTGGGGAAGCGATGTCTTCGCCATGTATCAGTCCCTGGTCGAAGGGCGGATGGTTCCGCGTGCTCTATTGACCAAAGATTTCCCCGAGGAATTCCACGATGACAATGAGTACATCGTGAATGCCCTCGACTGGGAAAAGAATGTCGACCCGAACTACCGTGACTCGAACTACCTGGAGCCGATCGTGTCCGAACAAGGAGACGGTTGGGTCGACAAGTGGATCGTCTACGGCAAGGTTGATGGAGAGCAACTGTTTACAGCCAAGGAACTCACCCTCGAACCCGGCGCCAAGTGCACGATCAAGGATGGCGGGTCGTACGGCTGGATCACCGTTCAAGGACGTGGGAAAATTGGGGGCTTGGAGATTCAAACCCCTGTGATGATTCGGTTCGGAGCGATGACTGAAGATGAAGTCTTCGTCACGTGCAAAAAGGCAAACGAAGGGGTCACCTTCGTCAATAATGGCACCGAACCTTTGGTCGGACTTCGATACTTCGGACCGGGTGCGCAACCGAACGCACCGGCAAACGGTGCCTGGAAAAGCTAGGACAGCATCCAACCTGGAATGACGGTTCGATGAACTAACAGCGACCAGGCCAACGAGCCTGCGGGTCGACTTCGGGAACCTGTCAAATCAGAGTGGCGGTATCACCGGGCCTTTTGGATTCGGGGGAATCAGCGGCTCGTCCGTGATCTCTGCGGATTGTGGAGGACTGAGATAAGGGAGATGGTAGTGGGGGCTATTCCCCACTTGAATTTCCGCGAAACCCATGGGGGGAACAAACCATTGGGAACAAAGGTTGAGAGCCGATGCCATCCGAAGATGGCATCGGCTCTCGGTCCCTCTCTCCCTACAACGCAATGTTTCCAAGAAGGCCAAATTCTATGAGTTGGCCCGGTTATCCCTGTTGCCTGTCGTATTCCATTAAGCCATCGACGTATTCCTGCCTCGCTTTCAAGCGAGCCCGGTTGACGCGGCTGTTCGTCATCGAGTCTCCGCGGCGTTCGCCGTTCACAAGGACCGTCCCGATATCGGTGATTTCCAAGTGGTCCCCTTCGCTCAGCGGACCGCAGTCTTGACCGTTGATCTTGAGCCGCTCGTCCTCCGCCACGACGACCAACTCGGCAGAGTCGTAGGTGAGGCGGCCATTCTTGCCCTTTTCGACATGATGCATCCGTTTGTCCGGCTGGATCGTGTACTTAATGCCGCCGTGACGACCTTTGTACATCCCGGCGTTGTAGATTCCGGAAGAGGCACACGATGTCGCCAGCAGCAGCATCGCCGCTCCCAGGCAATTCGTGATGACATTCGTCCGGATCATGCGCGCCACTCTTGCGTTTCTATGAGTTCGTGAGGTTGGAAGCCGGTCCGTTCCGAAAAACGAACCGGCTTCCGGTCCCTCTCTCCCTACAACGCTTGCAATATGAAGATCACACTCATGTGTGATGCTGTGATTTATTGGAGCTTCAGGCTGGCAATTCCTAGAATGGCCAGCAATGCGGAGCCAATCCAGAACCGGGTGACAATCTTAATTTCGTGGTGTCCGCGAAACACAAAATGATTATGCAGCGGACTACACGCTATTAACTTTGTCCCTGTCGCTTTGTACCAACCAATCTGCATGATGACGCTGAGGGTCTCCACGACGAAGACACCGCCAATGATCACCAGCAAAAACTCTTGTCGAGTCACCAAAGCCGCGAGCGCGAAAATTGCTCCGATCGGCAGGGAACCCGTGTCGCCCATAAATACCTGGGCGGGGTAACAGTTGAACCAGAGGAAGCCAAGAATCGCTCCCACCAGTGCTGAGACGAGAATACCGAGTTCCCCCGCTCCTGGCATATAGGGAATGCTTAAATACTCCGCGAGGACGCTGTGACCGGCAAGATATGCCAAACCGACGAAGGCGGTCCCCACAAACACGGCACATCCGCTCGCGAGACCGTCGAGTCCATCGGTCAGGTTCACTCCGTTTGACGTGCCGACAATGACAAACGCCGCCCAGGGAATGAGTCCCAATCCCAGCCAGAACACCGCTCCTCCAATGGGAAAGACAATTTCCAATCCCAAGGGGTGTTGCCGTTGCTCAATGTAGATCCAGGTGGCCGCGCTCATCGCGAGGATGAATTGGACCGCCAACTTCTGCCGGGCTTTTAGCCCTCGTTTGTTGGTGCTGAGCTTAATCCAGTCATCGACTCCGCCGAGTGCGGTGAAGGTGATGGTCACGAACAGTCCAATCTGGACATAGGGATTGCTCAGATCCGCCCAGAGAAGAGTCGCGATGACCACGGCCGCCATGATAAACAGACCACCCATCGTGGGGGTTCCCTGTTTATGGGCGTGCAGTTTGTTCAGCGTTTCGGACGCGCTATCAATGCGTTCGTGAAACCGACCTTTCAGCCAGCGAATCGCATAGGGTCCAAGGACAATCGCAGCCAGAAACGACGTGACGGCGGCCATCGCGGTGCGTCCCGTCAGGTACACACGCGAGTCGCCCGCCACTCGCTGCTGCATATGTTCCGCGAACGGAACCAGGTGGTCCAGCAACCAGGGGATCATGGGAAATATCGGGAGTCGGGGGGGAGGGAGTCGGGAGTTGGAGATTGTGAGTTCATAGTGCCGACAAACGATCAAAAACTGAATTCATCGTTTAGCCGTGCCCCTCCGGGGCCGATGCGAAACACATTCTCGAAACCCAAAAATGAGTCCACGGGTGCCGGAGAAATCTCCGGCACCCGCTCAAGGTGGATCAAGTTGCGAAGCGTCAAGCGGAGTGATAGACCCAGGATACCACTGTACCCACTTAACTCTGTTGCTTGCCGACCCGAGACGCCAGTGGGACGGTGCCGCCGAATTCGATAAATCCGGTAGCAACGCAACCGATCCGAGTAGATTCTTGTTTCCGTTTAGGCGACCTGTTTCTGTTCGAGGCTCATGTCGGTCGCCGCCTCATGTGCTGCGAGATGTTCCAAGCCGGTGATGATCGCTTCCATCTTCATGTTTCGGGATCCCTTCACGAGCACGGCATCACCCGGTTCGAGCCAGCAATCCAGCAGCATCATGGCGAGATCGTGGTCGCGGCAGACTCCCAGGCAGCCGGCATCCATGCCGTG
>JAGQQQ010000729.1 GCA_020426125.1 Planctomycetaceae bacterium | reverse complement strand
TCTTGGCCGGCCAAACAGACGGAAAACTGTCCCAAACTCTTGACCTGTCCATCAGACGCAAACACCGCTTCCAGTTCCCACTCAATCACCACGAAGTATGGAGATTCAAGGGCACCTGAGCAACATCCTCGATGGAACAACTCGGAGTGGGTCAGGGGGATCACCAATCGATCTTGAGCGATATTACCGGGCATCGCCGCACACCGCAAAGCATCCCCCGCAGATTCATGGTCACGTCCGCTTCAGCGTCAACGCGTTGCCAGAACCGCGAGAAAAACGGCTCCAAAACCGCCGCCGAACTTTCGCTTCCCATGGCGGTGATGTGGTTTGTCTGCGAGGCCACGGTTTCCGGATTCCGTCCCCAGGAACGCGCAAAAATGGGAATTCCCGTGTTCTTGTGTTCGACAGTGAGTCCTTCACGGCATCGATGGAGTTAGCCGGCCTTGCGTTCAGAGGCTTTCGAGGACTCGGCAGCCGCCGCCGCAAAAAGCTTCCCGTTGACGTGTAAGTCCATCTGGGGGAACGGGATTTCAATACCATGTTGGCGAAACGCGAGATCGATTCCGCGATTGAGCTCCGTGATGACCTTCAGCCGCTGGCTAAGGTCCGGGAGGTAGCATCGGAGCGTCAGATTCAGGGCGCTGTCGCCGAAACTATCAAACGTGACGGTGGGAACCGGGTCCCGCAAAACAAGTGGATGTCCGGTCGCGACCTTCTCCATCAGTTCCCGGGCCAGATCGGTATCGGAGCCGTAGGCGACCCCAACGGGGATGAGCACGCGATTCGTCTTGTTGGACAAAGTCCAATTCAAAAGACGTCCGGTCACGAACTCCTTGTTGGGAACAATGTACTCCTTCTGATCGTGGTCGAGAATCGTCGTCGCGCGGATGTGAATCCGCGAAACCGTTCCGGTGACACTGTCGATGGTCACCACGTCCCCCACGCGAACGGGGCGTTCCAATAAGAGAATCAGTCCCGAGACGAAATTGGCGAAGATCTCTTGTAAACCGAAGCCGAGTCCGACGGTGAGTGCCGCGACGAGCCATTGCACGCTGGACCAACCGATTCCAATCGTCTGACAGGCCCAAACGGTTCCTGTCAGCCATAGCACGTATCCCCCCATCGTGGAGAAGGCGTGTTTGGCTCCCTCATCAATCTTAATGGTCCGAAAAACCAGTAGTTCCAAGACCGCCCGGAGATGGCGGCTGCACACCGCTGTTGCGGTTAAGAGGACGCCGGCAAACAGCAGTGCCGATAACGTGATCGGCACCGACCGGGTCACAAGACGGGCTTCAGTCTGGCCATCTCCCACATCGACAACCTCCAGGACTTGAGCGGTGGTCCGCCAGAGTTCGACATTGCTAACCGCCTGCATCGCGGGAAGCACTTCGATCCAGATATTCCACGTTCCAAACAGGAACGCCGCGACCGCGAGTCCCTGCGCCAATCGAGCAAATTGTTCCGCGAGGTGGATCGGATCCTTCTGGTCTTCCGGAACCGGTTGATCCAGGGATTTGGTTTTCCGGCCCTGCCGATGCAGAAGGGGAAACCGCTTATGCTGATGCAAAGATTTTTGGGCGGCTTCGACCCAGTGTTTGGCGAATGAGTACAGGGCCAACAAACCCGCCGCGAGCACAATCGTTAATTCGAGGCGAACCAGCAGCTTCAAAGCCGTGTAGTGATACCCCAGCGTGGACAGCACTCCAAACGAAAGAGGGCAACAGACAATCACGGCATGCATTCCTTTCCAGAGAACGGCCGAACGTCGGTGATCGGTGTTCGACAGAGCGTTGCCGAACACCTTGAAGATGGAATGGAGAACGATTGTCAGAACGGCCATGGCGATCAGAAACGCCACCCGCCCCAGCGAGTCATAGTACCGGCCGTCATCAAAGGTCTTGGACAGGCCGGCGGCAATCACAACGGGAGTTGTGAAGATCAGCAGTTGTGTCAGGGCTCGGCTCACTCGGCTGATCAGGGTATCAGGCCACCCCAGAAAGGAACGTCCCACTCCGTTCCGTCGGCACAACTGCCGGAGTGCTTCCACAACCGCGAGGTACAGCGCCGTCCGCTGGAAGGTCAGTCCCAAGGCGGCGGAAAAGTCATCCTGCGAATGGGCGAAGTTGCTGATCAACCAGCCAGTGAGCCACAAGGTGATGGGAATCGCAACGGCAATCATTGCTGTGAGCCACAATCCGGCGGGCAAGGCCAGTAATGGAGAAATCTCCTGTTTTCGCGTTCTTTCTGTCAGGCTTTCCATCCATCGGAGTGCGAAATACCTGCCGAGGACGAGCACCAAGCAGGCGAGCGCGATCCCGATGGCGAGGCTCGCCCTCTGGCGAACGGCCGACCAAAGCGTCTTAGCGACGTTGACCCAGTGTCCCGGAAAGGCGATTGCTCCGAAACCCGTGGCTGCTTCTTGAAGCGTCCCGAATTCCATCGGTGCCGCACTGCGGATCCATAAGACCCGTTCGTCTATGAAGAGTCGGAACTCCTCTTGAACGGTGACGAGGTTTTGCGCCTGGACCTCCAAATCAGCGAGGTTCTGCAGACCTCCATTGTAATCGCCGATCAGGTCGAGCAAATACCTTCGGCGGTCCTGCAGGAGCGTGTAGGCCATCTCGCGGACACGTTCTCGTTCCGTCTCGTTGCTCAATTGAGCAACGAATGTTTCGGCCATCTCCTCGATGTCGCCGAACTCCGCTCGTTCGTCTTCGAGGTCCATCAGTTCCGCCTGCATTTGTGCGGCCTGATCCGCCGCGAGCCTGCGCATGTCCTCATATTTGGAAATGTTTGGCAAGTGGTCTCGCTGGTTGGTCAGGAACAGGCCGACAGCCGTCGTCAGTTTCCCATTGACTCGCTTCACCTTCTCCTCGGCGGCCGTGAAGTCCTTCTTCGTGGATTCCAATTGCGTCGAAAGCACCTCTAACTGCTGAGTGATTTTCGCGAGCGAATCCTGCAACGCCGTCCGAGTCTTAGTCAACGACGCATTTCGTTCAGCCAACTCACGCAAAACGGGATGGGCTTCTTGCAATTGCCGCTGTGCCTCTCGGGCTTGCCGCTCGGACTCTAGCCGTCGCGCTTCGGCCACCGTTTCCTTCCAGATCTCCATTCGTTTGGTGAAGTGCTTCTTTCGTCGGACGAGATCGTCGCGCTGAAGCGGAAAGAGATCCTTGAGAGCATCGTACCGGAACTGCTCGACTCGATAGAGGTCGAGTTGCCGCTCCAGCAGGACCAACTGTGCGGTTTGTTCGGACTTGCGGGCCTCTGTCAGCATCGGATTCTCGCCGGCCGGCGGAGTGGCCTCAATTTCCGTTTTCAACTTTGCAAGTTTTTCCTGGGCTTGATTGAGAATCACAGGCATCTGGGGCTGCCGTTCGCCGCGGACTTTGGCGCGAGCCTCCCACTCTTCAAGGGATTTCGTCGCTTGGGAAAGACGTTCCTGATCGACAAGTTGCTGTTGTTCCAATTGGGAAAGGTCCCAACCCAATTGGTTGGGGGCCAGTTCCTCGAGGGGCTCGGCGAGCTCCTGTTTCTTCAATTCCAAATTCGTCGAGAGCTGATCGATGTCGGCTTTCAGTTGGACCGCTTTCGCTTTGGCTTCCGCAGCCAACTGGAGAAAGTCGGCGGCTTTGCCATAATGCGCCAGGACGGGGGATTTGACCTCCTCAGAAAGTTCCGCGTTTTCGGCGGACTGCCGTTTGCGAGCAATCTCCTCGACTGTGATGGTCGATTGCGGCGGCGCATCAGGGGAGGGGGACTCAGTCTT
>JAGQQQ010000728.1 GCA_020426125.1 Planctomycetaceae bacterium | reverse complement strand
CCTGGGATCAGAAAGGCTACTACGCAACCCAAGTCGCCACCGAGATCATGGGGTCCGCTCCTTTGGTCGGGCCGTATGTGCAAACGTTCGTCCAGGGAGGCACTTCGTATGGCCACCACACCTTGACGCGGTTTTTCGCACTGCATGCCGGACTGTTGCCAGCCCTGCTGATCGGATTCCTGGCTCTGCATATTTACGTCTTCCGTCGACACTCCATTCACGCCGTCGTCGTCGAAGGCCGGGAAGAAGGGATGTTCTGGCCCGATCAAGTCTTGAAAGACGCGGTCGCTTGTCTGGCCGTGCTCGCAGCGATTTTGACCGCAACCTGGTATTGGCACGGAGCCGAACTCACCGCCCCCGCGAATCCCGCCGAAGCCTATTCCGCCGCTCGACCGGAGTGGTACTACCTGTTTCTGTTCCGATTCCTGAAGTTTCCCTTAGTCAGTCAATTGGGGGAATACACCCACCTGGGTGAGGCGTTCGGAGCGATCGTTGTTCCGGGAATCGCGATGACGTTTATCATCCTGATGCCGCTAATCGCTCATATTCGGGGCGGCCATCGATTCAATGTTGCCTTCTTGTGGGTGATGATCGGCATCGCCGGAGTTCTCACGGGGATTGCCTACTATGAAGACTGGTATGCCGACACGCCGGAGGGACAGAATTTCCGGCAAGCGGTTTCGGAAGCCCATCGCGATGGAGCGCGCGTTGTCGCACTCGCCAACTCTCCGACCGGCATTCCTCCCGAAGGAGCGTTGACCTTGTTTCGGACCGATCCGTTGACGCAGGGTCCGGCGGTCTTCTCCAAGTATTGTTTGAGTTGCCACCAACCCGCTGAAGAGATGCCGTCAATCAAGGACACTCCGACTGCGCCCCCCTTGGCGGATCCCCGGCATCGGGAAGAATCCTACTTTGCGTCCCGCGATTGGATTCGGAGCGTGCTCATGGACTTTGGCACGCACTTCGAACGGCTCAAGAACATTGAAGGAGACCGAGCCGAACCAGCGACCGCCATCCTCGAAGGGTCGATGCTGACTTGGTCACAGGACAATGCCGAGACCTTACAGGATGAAGCCAACAAAGCAGACTTTGAGGCGCTTGTGGAATTCCTGTACGCCCAAAGCCGCCGTCCCGACGCGTTGTCTCCGGTGGATGAGATTGTGGAACGGGGCAAACAGATCTTCATTTCCGGAGAGATGTCTTCCGGCAGCATTGATGCCTGCGTCGACTGCCACAGCATGCATGCGTTGACGGTCGTCAACGATCAGATCGTGCTCGAAGAGGAGGCGTTGTCGGAAGACCTTCAACCGATCTTGACCGGCTACGGCAGCACGGCGTGGCTCAAAGCATTCATTTCTGACCCCCAAGCCCACTACGCTGGCGAGTACGGGAACAATGCCATGCCCGCCTTTGCCGATCAGTTGTCCGAGCTTGAACTCGATCTCGTCGCCCGGTGGCTGGCGAAGGACTATTACCTCCCCGGGGGAGAGGCGGTCGCCGAACACTGATTGGCCGACGAATTCGCGCCGATTTTCCCATTCTCCAACATTTTCTCGATGTGATTCGTAGATGTTGCGAGTCTGAATCGTCGGAGGAGCGGACTTGGAAGGACGCCGCCGAGGCGTGGTAGTTGTTTTCGGGATTCCAATTGTTGAATACGCTTGGAAGAGAGACTTGCGAATTTGGCGTCTTTTGAAAGAAAGTGGCGACTCGTCGCCGCACTCCAAAAGTTTTGTTCGAATATCGCAATTCGGTTGCAGGGGGATTGTGAAGGTCGATGTGGCAACCGTTTCAGATGAAAACAAACTCGACACTTCTGATCGCTGTGATGTGGGGAGTCGCCTTCCCGTTGGCCATGTCGTCTCATGTGAGCACGGTCTGGAGTGACGACGGAGTGGAGACACCGTTCCAATCGGTAGAAATTGGTAATCTGCACAATGGCTTTCGGATCGGGCAGAACCTCTATTCGGGATCCGGACCGGAGTCAGAAGAGGACTATGAGGCTTTGCGAGACCTGGGAGTCCGGACAATTGTCAGCGTCGACGGTGCCGTTCCGAATGTCGAGATGGCTCGAAAATTGGGGATGCGGTATGTCCACATCCCGCTGAAATACTCGGATGTCTCTGGAAGCAATACTCGGCAACTGGCAAGCGTCTTCACTCAATGCGAGAAGCCGATCTATGTCCATTGCCACCACGGCAAGCACCGCGGTCCCACGGCCGCCGCGATTATCGCTCGACAAGCCGGGTTGCTGAGCCAGCAGCAGGCCGTCCAGTTTCTCAAACACGCAGGGACCGGCGCCAACTATGAAGGGCTCTGGCAATGCGTCCGCCAGTATGAGCCCCTGCCAAAACTCGACGATTTTAATTTGCCGGAGATGGTGTCCCCCGAGGCCCTGCAAAAGTCCATGGTCCAGATGGCCGACCATTTTCACACATTGCAAGTTCTCCTCAAACAAGACGACGATCAACTCGATTCAAAAACATTTCAGGAAGCCGCGACGTTGCTGCTCGAAGATTTCCGCGAATCGGCCCGTCTCGCCGATGTCCAGGAGGAGATCCAGGCACTACTTAGCGATGCCGCCAGCGAATTGGAATTGCTGCTGAAGGACCATTCTGTCCCCCAACAGAGATTGCGGATGCAACTGATCGGGTCTCGCTGCGTTGATTGTCATCAACAACATCGCGGCTGAGAGGGATTCGCACAGCGACGTTCCGAACTGCCGAGTCGATTTTTCAAGTGGACGAATCCCAATCGGCTTGTTGCAACCTCGTTTTATCCGTTTTTCGCGGCTAAAATCTTGTGAGATATCGCAAGATGGTTTCACTCTCCTCCGTCGTTCCCGTTTGACGGACTCTTTCCTTTCGACGCCATGATTCAATCCCGACGACTCAATGATTCGATTCATACAGTGCCTCTTCGTGTTTCTGGTCGTTTGCCCTCCCATTGCCGCAAACGATCCCAACGTCCTTTTGATTTTAGTGGATGATTTGAAGCCTTCATTCGGGGCCTATGGTGCCGACTGGGTGCATTCCCCCAATCTGGATCGATTGGCCGCGCGGGGGCTGCGGTTTGACGCCGCTTATTGCAACCAAGCGGTCTGTGCTCCCTCGCGAAACAATCTGATGACCTCCTCGCGGTCCACGTCGCTGGGGATTTACAGTCTCGGAAAGAACTTCCGCAAAGCCGTGCCGAATGCCGTCACCATGCCGCAGCATTTCAAGCAGCACGGCTACCACTCCGCTGGGATTGGCAAGGTCTTTCACATCGGGCATGGCAATACAGACGACCCAGCGTCGTGGAGCGTGCCGTTTCACCCGGACAAGGTGGTCGACTATGTCCTTCCGGAAAGCACTGGCGGCGCGTTGACTCGCGAAGAAGCGTACTTCAGTAATCAGAAGCTGGGCCAGAACCGTTCTCTTCCTCGTGGAGCCGCTTGGGAAAAGGCAGACGTCGATGACGGCGCCTACTCTGATGGCCGCATCGCGGCCGAAGGGATCAAACGCTTGCAGCAGTACAAGGAGAGTGGACAGCCGTTTTTCCTGGCCTTGGGATTCACCAAGCCGCACCTTCCGTTTTGCGCTCCGAAGAAATACTGGGACCTGTATGAGCCGAGCAAGCTCCCCGTTTCCAGCGTGAACGATTACCCGCAAGGGGCTCCTCCTTACGCAGGAAAGCACAAGCTGGGAGAACTGAATCAATACAAACCCGTTCCTCAGGATCCTCCGCTCTCGGAAGAGATGACACGGACGTTGATCCACGGTTACTACGCCGCCCTCAGCTACATGGACTCTCAATTGGGCCGAGTGCTCGATGAACTCGACCGACTGGAGTTGGCAGAGGAGACAATCATCGTGTTGTGGGGGGACCATGGCTACCATCTCGGCGACCATGGCGTCTGGACCAAACACACCAACTATGAACAGGCCAATCGCATCCCGATCCTGATGGTGGCACCAGGAATCACAACGCCAGGGAGCCATTCGCATTCCCTGGTCGAGACCGTCGACATCTTCCCGACCGTGACCGAACTGGCCGGGTTGCCGATGATCGACGGTCCCCAAGCGATCGACGGCAAGAGCCTCGTCCCGATCCTCAAGGATCCGCAGGCGACGGTTCGAAATCATGCGTCCCATTGTTTCCCGAGAGCGGGCCGACTGGGGCGGGCCGTCCGAACCGAGCGGTATCGCCTAGTGGAATGGAAGCCCTGGAAGGGAGACGCCGACAAGATTGAGTACGAGCTCTACGACTATGACAGGGATCCCCTGGAAACCAAGAATTGGGCGTCCGAACGTCCTGAGATTGTTCAGAAGCTCGCCGCGATTCTGGCGGAACATCCCGATGCGAGGCGGGAGGATTGAGCGCTTCTTCAACGCATGCTGCAAATCCTGAAAGAGATCTGCGATGTTTGAAAATGAAATCGTGATCAACGAGCTTCAGCTGGCTCTCTTCAGCAAGATCGTCGATGGGATATCTGAGGAAAAGCTTTACACGCCCTCCCCGGGACACGGCCATCCCGCAGTCTGGATCCTCGGACACTTGGCGATCTGCGGAGAGTTGGGAGAGCAACTGGCCGGCGGAGAGGTTCGGCATCCAGAGTGGCTGACGATGTTCGGTCCGGGGTCGACCGATCAGGTTTCTCCGGAAGTTGGTCTCACGAAGGCCGCCCTCACGGAGGCCATGTTGGAGAACTACCAGCGTTTTCAAGACCGTGCCCGACAAGCGGATGAGGATGCCATGCACCGGCCTCATGGCATCGAACTGTTTGCGGAGACCCCCTTGAAAACCGTGGGGCAGGCCGTGTCACTCCTATTAACCAATCACTTTGGATTCCATCTGGCACAACTTTCCAGTTGCCGACGGTCCGAAGGTCTGGCCTATTTGTTTTAAGTCGAAGGAATCCTCTGTTTCCATGTTGGTGGACGTTCAAGAACTCGCGAATCGCCTGCTGTCGATCTTGAAAGACTATGGGGACATCGCCGTCGCCTATTCCGGCGGTGTGGATAGTGCCGTCGTCGCGAAGGGGGCGG
>JAGQQQ010000727.1 GCA_020426125.1 Planctomycetaceae bacterium | reverse complement strand
ATGGCCGGGCTGCCGGGGAGCAGGGCGTGAGTCCTCGTGGGACCTCCATGATCCGCCAGAGACATGTCGAGCGTGGTACTCGCGCTGCCGACGACGTTGTTCTTCGATGTCGTGGTCCCCGTGAGATTCAACTCATCGGATGTGGAGCCGGTCCCTCGGATGTTGCCGGCGATGATGGAATTCTGAATGGTTATCGTGCTATCCGACCAAACTCCACCGCCATTTCCGCTTGCATTCCCATCGGCATCCGCCCGGTTGAAGGCGATCGTCGAATTGGTGATGGTCGTCTTGGCCGTCAGCAGCAGCCCTCCACCTTCATGCTTGGCGGCATTTCCAGAAATCGTACTGTTGACGATCGTCGCCGGTGCGTACGCCGCCAGACCAGCTCCGCTCAGGTCGGACGTGTTCCCGGCAATGGTGACCCGTTCCAAACTGAGCGAACTCCCGAGTTCACTGAAGATGGCCCCCCCATCGGAGACGGCGTGGTTTCCAGTCAGTTCGACGTCGGTCAGGGTGAGATTCCCTTCGTTATGGATCGCGCCGCCAGTCGCCGTTTTATCGAATCCAAATCCGATCTTCGCATTCCCGCCGGTGAGTGTGAGGCCGGACATCGACACCGTGGATCCGGCGGCGATATCGAAAATCTGGGATTGGGAATTTCCATCAATCGTCAGGACGTCCGCTCCGGGTCCGCTGAGTTGCAGGTCTTGGGTAATCGACATGAGCCCCTGCGTCAGCGTGATTTTTCCGCTGGGAAGGCTGAAGATGTTGTCGAAACCGGGCGTCGCATTGGCAACAGCAATCGCTTCCCGGAGGGAAACCGTGTCCGGATTCGTCGTTTCGTCGGCCAGCGTATTGACGCTGAAGTTGATGAATTCGTAAGCCCCAATATCGACCGTTCCTTCACTGACTCGGACAAATGGTCCGCCGCGCTGGTCGAATTGAAGGCGAGAGGAGTTCGCATCGACCGACAACGCATTGCTTCCGGCGTTCAGGGCTGGACTTCCATTCACGAGCCGATGCAGCCGGACGCCATCCGTGACCATAAGCGTGGGATCCAGTATCGTGCCAATGGCACGAGTGCCGGTGCCCCCCACGCCGACAATATTGCCATCAGTGCCGTCGTTGATGCCGGCGGAGGTGGCCGCGTCACCAATGACATTGTTCTTGGCCGAGGCAATCGTGCCGACGTTGACGATGTCGCTGGCCGTCGATCCAGTCCCGTCAAGGTTTCCTGCGACGATGGAGTTGTGCAGCGTCAAAACTGCGCCACCGCCATTGCGAATGCCGCCGCCACGATTCGGGGAATTGCCATCGCTGTCGGAGCGGTTGCCGGTAATCGTCGTATTCGTAATGAGAGCCGGATTTCGAATCAGAATCCCGCCCGCGTCATTCTTCGCGGAATTTCCGGAGACCGTGGTGTTGACAATTGTGGCAGGGCCATAGGCTGCAAGGCCGGCACCACTGAGGTCAGACGTATTCCCGGCAATGGTGACCCGTTCTAAACTAATCGTACTCCCAGATTCACTGAAGATGGCCCCCCCATCTGAAACGGCGTGGTTTCCAGTCAATTCCATATCGGCCAGGGTGAGGTCCCCTTCGTTATGGATCGCGCCGCCAGTCGCCGTGTTGTCAAAGGCGGATCCAATCTTTGCAATCCCGCCGGTGAGCGTGAGGTGGGAAATCGACACGGTGCTGCCGGAGGCGATATCGAAGATCTGGGACTGGGAATTTCCATCTACAGTCAATTTGCCGCCGCCGAGACCCTGGATGTCGACATCATTCGTGATCGACAAGACCCCGCTGCTCAGCGTGATCGTCTGTCCTGCCAGTGAGGAATCAAACGAAATGGTGTCCAGATCCGCATTCGCATTTGCCGATGCGATCGCTTCTCGGAGCGACGTTTTGCCATCGGCGGCCACCGTATCCGCAGTTGTGTCGACCGTGAATGCCGCCAGCAGTGTTCGATCTTCGAGAAGCTCGCCAGAAGTTTGACGCTTCACCTGCTGCCGGGCATGTTGCCGGCGAGTCCAACCGCGGAGAAATCGATGGAAAATCGAGCGAGCGGAAAATAGCAATCCATTGGACGAGTGACGGGCAGCAGCGGTTGGCAAGGGTGGTCTCCAGGGGAAATTCAGAAAGCTTGCGGACGATGTTGCGACTCCACCAGACAAGAAGGCGTGGCCCGTTAGCCAAAAATTTCCGATTGCAGAAATCGGAAGAGTTTTTTGGCGCCCGTTCTCCCGAAAGCAGCCCAGAGGCTCAGAGAAGATTGAAGGCTCTGCTTCCCCCTCATATAATCTCGTGTGATGATTTTTGCCTCCAGGAATCAACATTTCGAAATGAGTTCGTCGAAGTCCCATTTCGAAACGTCCCTGGGATTGATCCAGAATCTCAAAGAGGGCGATGACAGCGGCTGGCGGCGATTTGTCCATCTGTACACTCCGTTGATCTACGCTTGGTGTCGGAAGACAGGCTTGCAGGAAGCCGACACGGCGGATGTCTGCCAGGAGGTGTTTCGATCGGTCGCGGCAGGTGTCGATGGCCTGCGATATGACGACCCCTCGCATAGCTTTCGCGGATGGCTCTGGACGATCACCCGGCACTCGTTGAGCAAGCATTTCCAGCGTCACGAACGGGCTGTGTCCGCCACGGGGGGGACCGATGCCTTCGCCATGATGTCGCAGGTTCCGGATTGGATTGATGATGACCGCGTGCCTGAGGATCAATCGGCGGAGTCGGAAGTGATTCGGAGGGCGGCGGAGATCATTCGAGGGGACTTTTCCGAGAAAACCTGGCAGGCCTTCTGGCTGACGACCGTTGAAGATCTGGCAACAGCGGATGTGGCCGAACGATTGGGAATGGCTCAGAACGCCATTCGGCAAGCGAAGTTTCGCGTCATGGCCCGTCTCAAAGAATTCGTCGGCTTTGCCTGAACTGTAAGAACCCATGTTGCCCCTGGGAAAGCCGAGTCGATTTTCGTGTAACGCGGCTCGCCTTTAGTATGATGTGAGTTCCAGCAGCAGTTTTGTCCAATTGAGACGCTGATGATTCGGCAACCTTCGAGAACGGCAGGGAAGGAAACACCGAACATTCCCCAAGGCTATCACCCTTGCGGTCGAGCCGGGTTTGCGGAGTGCGCAATCAACCAAATTGCGGACGGTTGCGACCTCGACTCTAGTGCTCAGTGTCCGGCTTGTGGAAAGACCGTTTTCGAACTCGAGGAGCAATTCGCCTCGGTTGGCAACATCCTACGGCAATCGTCATCGGCGTCCGCGGATGAGCCCGTGATCCAGGAGTTGATCGAGGCTCAGGCCGGCCGGCTTTGTGAGGTCAGAACCGATCCCATCCCTCAAGAAATTGGGGCCTACCAAATCCATGAGGTGTTGGGACAAGGCGGAATGGGGACCGTCTATCGCGCCACGCATAAGCATCTTGGGAAGCAGGTCGCGATCAAACTGTTGTCGACCAGGTGGGCAGGATCTCCCACCGCACTCGCCCGATTTGAACGGGAAATGAAGGCGGTGGGAAAACTCGACCATCCTCACGTT
>JAGQQQ010000726.1 GCA_020426125.1 Planctomycetaceae bacterium | reverse complement strand
TCTCCGTTGATGATTCCCAAGCTGATGGTGAACGCCGCCAGTGGGAATGTCTCTGTGCATTGGAAATTGCGCGGTCCGAATAGTGCCGTGGCGACGGCCTGCGCCTCCGCGACCAATGCCATCGGGGATGCCTTTCGACTGATCCAACATGGTCAAGCTGACATGATGGTCACCGGCGGCAGCGAAGCGGCAATCACGCCGATGGGGCTGTCCGGGTTTGCCCGCATGCAGGCATTATCCACACGGAACGACGATCCCCAAGCCGCGAGTCGGCCCTTCGACAAAGGCCGAGACGGCTTCGTGATGGCCGAGGGGGCAGGAGTCGCCATTCTCGAAGAGTACGAACACGCGAAGGCCCGCGGCGCGAACATCATCTGTGAGGTGCTCGGCTATGGCATGTCCGCCGATGGCAACCACATGACCGCACCCGATCCCGAAGGGAAGGGAGCCGCCCGGGCCATGTCACAGGCGCTCAAGGACGCGAAGCTCGATCCGTCGGCCATTCAGTACATCAATGCCCACGGCACCAGCACTCCGCTCGGCGATGTCGCCGAAACGGCTGCCATCAAGACCGTCTACCAGAATCACGCCAAACAATTGGCGGTTTCGAGTACCAAGAGCCAACTCGGCCACTTGCTCGGGGCGTCAGGCGGTGTCGAGTTTGTCATCTCCGCATTGGCCCTGAAAAATCAGGTGGCGCCGCCGACCATCAATCTCGATGACCCGGATGAGCAATGCGACCTGGACTATGTGCCTCACGAAGCCCGGTCCATGACGATTGACCGCGTCATGACCAACAGTTTCGGCTTCGGCGGGCACAACGCCTGCCTGATCCTGGGGCGCGTGTAATCTCTCAACGCCTCAGCGGTATGGGAATTCCTTCGATCATCGTCTCGTATCGGTTCGCCCAGAATGGATCAATTTCCCGTCGGGATCCGCGGTCAACCGAATTTGTTTGGTCGAGTCAACAAACAACTCTTGTCTCATCAGATCGGTCGGTCCTCTCAGTTTGACCAGGGATGGGATCAACGACAAAAGCCATCCTCATGGCACGACACGATGTTCGGCGTCGGCAGTCAGCGCCACTCTTCAACGAAGCCGTCACTGATGTGGATGAAGTGATCCTCGGCACTCTTGGGAAATGCAAGTCGGAATTGGACATATCAGACAAGGGGGGATGGGGATGTCATTCGCATTGCAAGAGTCTTTCCCGAGCGAGGGAGCTTCTGCCATTCTCACCGGCAGAGTCGGGGGACGAGGTCAGAGTGATGTGACAGAGAACTGTTCCCCATCGATTTCGACGAGATCCCCGATAGCCAACTTTCTTCCCCGGCGGGTCTCTACCTGACCGTTTACGCGGACCTCCCCATTCTGAATCAGCATCTTCGCGTGTCCTCCCGTGGTGGCGATATCGTTGAATTTCAGAAACTGATCCAAACGAATCGGCTCTCGGAGCGGGTCGGATCCGGTCATCAACTCTTGGCCTTCAAATGGGATCAGAAAGGAACTGTGTCTCGAAACGCAATGGGAAGCTTTACCAAGAATTCTATTTCTGGGCGTTCCGCATGTCGACAGGTTGAAAGTCCCGGTTTATTCTAAAGATCCGTTGACTGCCCCAATTGGCTCAGAATTCAATTCCCGCGCAATGGGAGTCGGAAGACGGCGTTGCCTCACATATGCCGTCGTGTTTCGGCCCCGTGGGAAACAGTCAGTTGAGGATTATTGTGGCTTCGCGGTGCGTTGCCCGTGTCTGCTCCATCTACGAATCAAGGAAGCGTTGCCGTACCCATGCAGGATCGGAGACTCGAGGAAAATCCTGGCCGTGAACAGAAGACCCTCGAACGGCTGATGCCGAGGTTGGAAGCACGGTTCGCCGACAAGACCGAACCGGCGCAATGGGAAGCCTACACGCGTCGTGTGCATCAACATTTTCCGGCTCTATTCCGCCGACTCTATGCCCTTTACGGTCACCAGTACGATTTTTTTTACCACTTGGAGAGCATCCTGAACTCGGCCACGCAGATGTGGCTCGAACGGTCCGGCGCGCTAAAAGCGCTTGACGCCCTCCGAGAAGCCGATCCCGATTGGTTTCAGTCCAATCGGATGGTCGGCGCGATGTGTTATGTCCCCAAGTTTTCTGGAACCCTTCAGGAGATGAGGGAGCGGATCTCCTACTTCAAAGAGATGGGAATCACGTTTCTGCATCTGATGCCCCCGTTTAAGGTGCCTTTGGGAGACAACGACGGTGGGTATGCCGTGAGCAGTTATCGTGAAATTGACTCTGACTTGGGGACGATGGAAGACCTCGCCAAACTGGCAGATGAACTTCGCTTACACGGGATTTCGCTGTGCATCGATTTTGTCTTTAACCACACCTCGGATGAACACGACTGGGCTCGAAAGGCTCTCGCTGGAAACGTCGAATGTCAAGAGTTTTATCGGATGTATCCGGATCGCAGGATCCCCGAACGATTCGAGAAGACGATGCCGGAGATCTTCCCGGACGAACACCCAGGAGCCTTCACCTATCGCAGCCGCATCGGCAAATGGGTCTGGACGACCTTCCACAACTACCAATGGGACCTCAACTACGAAAACCCGGCGGTCTTCAATCACATGTTGGAGGAGATGCTGTTTCTCGCAAACCAGGGTGTCGAAGTTCTCCGTCTGGATGCGGTCGCGTTCCTGTGGAAACGGGAGGGGACCGACTGTCAGAACCTGCCGGAGGCTCACTGGATCATTCAGGCGTTCAATGCGATTACGCGGATTGCTGCTCCCGCGATGTTGTTTCTATCGGAAGCAATCGTTCATCCGGAAGAGGTTCGTAAGTACATCAGTGCTGAGGAATGCCAGCTATCATACAATCCCCAGCTCATGGCCCTTCTCTGGAATTCCCTGGCAACTCGAGAAACGAAGCTCTTGCGAATCGCCATGGAACGTCGCTTCGACATTCCCCATGAATGCGACTGGGTGAATTATGTCCGTTGCCACGACGACATCGGGTGGGCGTTTTCAAATGACGATGTCGACGATGCCGGGTTTGATCCGAAAGCGCACCGGCGATTTCTGACCAACTTCTTTACCGGAAAATTCCAGGGCTCCTACTCCAAAGGTCTTCCCTTTCAGGAAGACCGCCATACAGGTGACGCCCGCGTCTCGGGAACCTGTGCCTCCCTGTGTGGGATTGAAAGGGGGCTCGAAGATGAGGATGAACGGGAAATCGAGTTAGCGATTCGACGGATCTTGTTGATTCACGGCGTCATCATGACGATTGGGGGAATCCCTTTGATCTATCTCGGTGACGAGATCGCCACGCTGAACGACAACGATTTTGATCAAGACCCTGCCAAACGGGGCGACACCCGGTGGCTTCACCGGGCGGAGTTCGATTGGAGCCGCGCCCAGCAACGCAACAACCTGTCCACAATTCCAGGCCGAGTGCATCAGGGACTCTTAAGGCTAATCCAACTCCGGCAGCAAAACCTCGCGTTTAGCCGCGCCGAAACGGAAATCGTCGACACGGGGAACGCCGCAGTTTTTGGATATTTCCGAAACAATCAGGACTACAGCGTTCTTGTGCTCGGAAATTTCTCGGAACTTCCACAAAAGCTCGAAGGGCGCCATCTGCGGCTGCTCGGACTGCGTAAGACCGTTGTCGATATGGTCTCCGGAAACTTTATCACGGCACTGGAGGAGATGACGTTGGAGCCATATCAGTTTGCGGTTCTGTCTCGTCCGCGATAAGACCTGGGCTTTTGTTTTGCGAGGCACTGAATACGCGCCGCGAAATGATTCTTGGATCCTTTTCACTCACCGATGATCACCAGCAGTCCCACAACCTGGTTCCCGTTACTCAGCAAAGAGTTAATTGAACTGGCCAATCGGCGGCGCACCTATCTAATCCGGTTTGTTTACGCGACCCTGCTGTTTTCTCTGGGCCTTCTGATTCTCTACGGACGCCATGGCGTTTCCGCAGACGTCGGAACCCGCTTGGGGGAAGGTCGGGCGATGTTCGATGAACTGGTCTGGCTCCAGATGGCCGGAATCTATCTCTTCCTGCCGGCCATGACGGCGGGTGCGTTCACACTCGAAAAGGAACGGGACACGCTGACCCTGCTGCTCCTGACAACAATGCCCCCCTGGACAATCGTCGTTCAGAAATATCTGAGCCGCGTGGTCCCGATGCTGTGTTATGTGATTCTCTCGTTCCCATTGATGGCCGTGTCTTACAGTCACGGGGGAGTCACGACGGGGACACTTTACTTTGCCATGGTCCTGTTGATCCTGACCGTGTTGCATGTGGCCGCGGTTTCGGTCATGTGTTCCTCGTTCTGTCGGACGACAGTGGAGTCCTTTTTGGCCTCTTACGGCTTGCTCGCGGTCTCCGCGACCTGCTGTCCGATCTTTTCCCCGGTCCAAATCCTGCGACATGCGTCGATGATGCAAGGAATGACGACCCTGACGGCGATCATCCTCGTCCTGATGGGAACAGGCGCCTGCCTCATTCTCGCCCGCGCCTGTCTCTTGAAGCGGGCTTTCATTCCCCCGAGGAATTTTCTCTTAGAATTCTTTCAGGCGCTCGATCGGATGTACCACGAGTGGAACCAAGTCACCGGAGGGATCGTCCTCGTTGACGATGGCAGGGAACTTCCGGACGACAAACCCGTCGCGTGGAGGGAGACATCGAAAAGATCACTGGGGACATTTCGATACTTATTCCGTGTGCTGGTGCTGCTGGAGTTGCCGATCTTGTTCGTCGCTCAGCAGGTGCGACTCAATGCCATTTCCAACCAGTCCGTTGTGACCAACCTGTATTACCTCGTCTGGGGAATCGGGGGGGCAATGGTCTGCATTCATGCCGCGAGTGTCATCTCTTCGGAACGTTCGCGACAAACGTTGGATTCCCT
>JAGQQQ010000725.1 GCA_020426125.1 Planctomycetaceae bacterium | reverse complement strand
GACCTCGACAAGAAACTGAATCCCGAGTCGACATGAAATTCCAGGTCAGTCCGAAGTCACCGCTTGGGAAGAATCTCGGAATGACGCCAAAGCGACAGTCGACTGGCAGTTCACGACAAAAGACGCCAGGATCCAATTCAAACGACTCTCCCCGTCAATTCAGGATCAGTTCACCACCCGCTTTTCGGGTTATTGCCCTGGGTTCAAAGGTGCGAGGGTCATCTCGACTTAACGGGATTTCTGGACGTTTCAACCCGTGTCACGATTCCCCCATCCAAGTCAGTCACCGGGGGAAATTTCGGTTCCAAGAGAGGTCTCAGGCGATCTCAAACCCTTCACGTTGATCCCTGGACAAAAAGCTGTTTGCATCTTGATCGCTATCGAACGTTTCCGATTCCGGGTTCCAGGTGAGAGTACGCCCGAGACGCATCGCGATATTTCCCAGGTGGCACACCGAGACGCTTCGATGCTGGCTTTCGAGGTCGGAAATCGTCTTCCGTCGGCTCCGCAGACAATCGAAGAAGTTTCCCATGTGATTGACGATCGCATCAAGTTTGCCGGCCCGTTCGGGACGTTCCAGATTGTCGAAGTCGTAGGTCGTGAACTTCTCCCGTGGGAGGGGATTCTTTAGCAAGTCTTCGACCGGTTTCCCTTCAAGATCCCCGCGGTTCACGAAGATGCGTCCCTCGCTCCCTGTGAACATGATGCCGTTTCGTCCGGTATCTGCAACGGTCAGTTCGACGCCGTTATCAAACTCGTACTTCGCGAAGTAGTCAATCGCGACGTTGTATCCGTTGGGTGTGCCGGGGTATGTGGCGGTGCCAGAGATCTTGATGGGGTATCCATCAATGGCCCAGTTGGCGATGTCAATGTGATGGGCTCCCCAGTCGGTCATTTGACCGCCAGAATATTCGTACCACCAGCGAAAGGTGTAGTGTGACCTCTCGGGAATATACGGAACTTCGGGCGTTTGCCCTTGCCAGAGATCCCAGTTGAAGTTTTTTGGGACCGGCATCACGTCAAAAGGCCCCCCCTGCACATTCTTCCCCAACACGACTTCGACTTTTTTGAGGTCTCCGATCCGGCCTTGGCGAACCAGTTCCACGGCGAGGCGAAACCTATGGTCGCTCCGTTGCCAAGACCCGACCTGCACAACGCGATCCTGACTATCAAGGGCCTTCCGAATTTGCTTGCCCTCGTCGATCGTCAGGGTAAGCGGCTTCTCGCAGTAGACATCTTTGCCGGCTCGGCAGGCGTCGATCAGCATCTTCGTGTGCCAGTGATCGGGTGTGCCAATCAGGACGACGTCCACATCTTTTCGTTTGAGAAGATCGCGGTAGTCTTCAAAAATCCGGGGAGTGCTGCCGAAGCTCGCGCGGGCCTGTTCACGAACATGCCGATCAACATCGCACAGAGCCACGATGTTTCCGTATTGCCGGGCTTTTTCGGTAATGACGGTCCCTTGATACCGAAGACCAATCGCGCCGACGCCAATTTCCTCATTGGCTGATCGAGGACGATCCTGGCTGACAGCCGTGTTTACGAACATTGCCGGTGCCAACCCCATGGCGGCGGCGGAGACGCCCGCCGTTTTGAAGAAGTCGCGACGAGTTTGTAAGGATGCCATAGCAGTCTCTTTCTGAGAGGTAGAACGAGTTCTCACGCAGAATGCCCCAACCTCCGATCAGGGTCAAGCTCGTAGGAAGTCGCATTGCGAACGTCCAAAGGGGATTGAGTGCATCCGCGACCAAAAAGCTCGTTGCTTTGCATTCTTCAGTGGCCCACGGTCATTCTTCAGTGGCCCACGGTCATTCGATGCCCGCTCGCGCGTTGGCAATTCCGGAATTCAATTCTCTTGCTTGTTTTCGATTTGTTCCTTCGATGGTCTTCGGTTCAATTCGACGGAGCCGTTACGAAACAGAAGGCCGACACTGTTATTTCTGCGCTGTTTCCGTCGCGGCCGGGACCGGAGCTTCGAAAGTGGCGATCACCTGGCCGTTGGTGCCGTTCCAGACGCGAACCGCTCCGTCTTCCCCGGCGGCGATGACGAGTGACTCGTCCCGAGTCGCAAGTGAATCGTAAACAAAGTCCTGCGCTCCTCCAAAGCTTCGGTAATTTTGGCCATTGGCTGCGCGATGGAATTTCACGGTTTTGTCTCCGCTTCCGGAGATCAAGTTGTCCGAAGTCCCGATAAAGTTGACCGACGTGACCTGCTTGCTGTAATTCGAAATCGTTCGCCGCTGTTCGCCCGTTTCGGTATTCCAAACTTTAATGGCCATGTCCGAGCCAGCACTCGCGAGGCTGCTGCCATCGGCCTTGAACGCGACTCCGAGGACATGGTCAGTGTGGCCTTCATAGGACCGGACAAAAGCCCCATCGGACACATTGAAGAGCTTCACGAATTTGTCTGCGGCTCCGGTGACGATCTGCGTCCCGTCTCGGGAAAACTCAATATCCAACACGGTATCACTGTGCGCGTCGGAGATTTCCCGAGCCTTGGTTCGATCCGAGACATTCCAGAGAATAAGCTCCCCGCTCCGAGAAGGCTCGCCCCCTCCGGTGGCCAGCAGACTGCCGTCAGGACTGAACGCGAGTGCAGTGATTCGATCCTCAAACTCGGACTTGCTCACGTCAAGTGGACTGTCGGTTGGAGGTCCGATCGTGGCCACGAGTGACCAACGGGGGGAGAGATCCGAGAGCGCCACCTTGCCAGCGGCATCGACCGTCAAGACGGATCCGGTTGATGTGGTCGCCACACGCAAGGGCACCTCCCCCGGCAACGAGATGACTTCGACGGGATTTGCTGTTTGAACGCTCCACACCTGGACGGGTTGATCCGCTCCAGCGGTGTAGGCAAGAGTGCCGTCGGCGGAGACCGCGACCGATTGAACCACACGTCCCGACTGATTGGACTGATCCTGTGCGGCCTTCAGGGCTTCCTCCGCGGCCTTTTGCGCGGCTTCCGCATCCGTTTTCTGTTTCGTGCGGTCATCGAGGTTTTTCTTTGCAATCTCGACGGACTGTTCGGAAAGTTGAACCGCCCGCTTCGCCGAGGCCACGGCATCCTTGGCCTTCATCAGGTTCTGATTTTCGGTGTCGAGTGCCTTAGCGGAATCTTCTTTGGCTTTCTTAAGCGCTGCGTCATCTGCCTTCGCTTCCAGATTCTTGGCCGCCTCGTCGTCCTTGGCTTTGGCTTCGTCATACTTCTTCTGCGCTTCGGGAAGGGCCTTTTCGGCTTTATCGAGTTCCTCTTTGGCTTTGGTGAGGGACTCTTCCCGTTGCTTCACATCCGCTTCGGCAGCTTTGAGCGCGGCATCAGCGTTTTGGAATCGCTGCTTGGCAACTTCGACGTCATCCGTTTTCCGGATCACATCCCGAGCCAGAGCAAGGTTCCCTTTGATATCCCCGATTTTCTGATTGTTCCTGTTCCAGACACGGACGAATTGGTTCTCGCCGGCGGCGACGATCCATTGTCCATCGGAGCTGGATGAAATATCCGTGACGGCGGCGTCCATGCTTTGGGAAAAGGCTTGCCCGGCATTGTCAAGGTTCCAAATCCGAACGGTGTTGTCCTTCGCACCAGAGATCAGTTCGTTTTTCTCCTCAACAACATGAAGCGAGGTCACGGGTTGACCGTGTCCCTTGAATTCGCGAATTGGTTTGGGAGGTTCCGCGGCGGTCTGACCTTCGGCGGGAGCAGCGGGGACACTCCAGGCTCGAATGATGTTGTCTCCGTGGGCGACGAGCAGTTCTGGTCCTTTCGCGCGGATCGCCAGCGCAGTGGCCGGGGATCCGGTATCGAATTCGGCAATCTGCTGAGCAGTTTCGACATTCCAAGTGCGGAGCCGTCCTGACTCTTCGGCAGTCACGAGTTGCGATCCATCGGGGGTGATGATGGCACCAACGATCTTTTGGTCGCTCGCCGGAATGGTGACACCGGGAGTGCCATTGGTCAGATTCCAAACACGGACTTCGT
>JAGQQQ010000724.1 GCA_020426125.1 Planctomycetaceae bacterium | reverse complement strand
GCAGGCGGAGGCCGCGAAGCTGGTTATTGCGGCGGGGGCGTGGGCGGGGGGACTGCTGACCAAGTTCCTGCCGAGACTACGAGTGGTCCGCAAGCACCTCCACTGGTATCGAACTCTTCCCGGCGCCTACAGCGGGGTGGAATCTCCGGTCTTCTTTTATGAGACGGCAGACGGCTATTTCTATGGGTTCCCCAGCCTGGATGGGGAATCCATCAAAGTCGCCGAGCATAGCGGTGGAAGAGAGTTGGATGATCCCTTAAACGCGAGTCGCGATCTGGATCCAATTGATCAGCGGAGAGTGGAGGAGTTTTTGAGTACGTATGTTCCCCAGCTGGCCGTTTCCCCATCTGGAGGGTTGGAACACACGCACCATTCCCCCTGCATGTATACGCTCACTCCGGATGAAAATTTTCTGGTGGACAGACATCCGGACTATGGAAATGTTTGTTTTGCAGGTGGCCTTTCCGGACACGGCTTCAAGTTCGCGTCCGTCTTGGGGGAGGTGTTGGCCGATCTTGCTGTGACTGGCCAAACGGAACAGCCCATCGATTTTTTGAGAGGGGACCGGTTTGGCTGACTGGGGCGTTTTCCGATCGAGCAGAGAGCAGGAGGTCGGGAGACGTTAGCTGACGTCGCCGCGAGTGATGCGGACGACTTCTTCAAGTGTTGTGGTGCCGCTTACGACCTTGCGATACCCAGCCTGACGGAGAGTGACCATTCCCTGTTGGATCGCGTAGTCGCGGATCTCACCGGTGCTGGCTTGTTCGACACAGAGCCGTTTGGTTTCGGCGTCGGTGACGAGCAGTTCGTGAACGCCTGTTCGGCCAGAATATCCGGAATCCCGACAATCGCGGCAGCCAACGGGACTGAACAACTCCGTGACTCCCTGTACGGGAAAATCGGGGGGAAGATCATCCGGTATGACGGGGTGCGGCTGCTTGCAGCGCTGACACAGGCGGCGGACGAGCCGCTGAGCGAGGATCCCTTCGACGGTGCTCGCGACGAGATAGGGTTCGACACCCATATCCGCGAGACGCGTGAAGGCTCCCGGAGCATCGTTGGTGTGCAAGGTGCTGAAGACCAAGTGGCCCGTGAGAGACGCCTGAATGGCACTAGTGGCCGTTTCGCCATCTCGAATTTCCCCGATCAGCACGACGTCGGGGTCGTGACGGAGAATACTTCTCAGGCCGGCGGCGAACGTCAGGCCGATCTTGGAATGGACCTGAATTTGACTGATGCCATCAAGGTGGTATTCCACCGGGTCTTCGACGGTGATGATCTTGGTCGCTGGGCTGCGAATCTCGTTGAGCGCGCTGTAGAGCGTGGTCGTCTTTCCGGAGCCGGTGGGGCCGGTGACGAGGACGATGCCGTGGGGCAGGGAAATGAGTTGATGGAACTTCTCATAGGTGTCGTCGGGCATTCCGACCCCTTTGAGGTCGAAGACCATCCGCTGTTTATCAAGAAGTCGGAGGACGACCCCTTCTCCGTGGATCATGGGGATGATCGACATTCGGACGTCGATCTCGCGGCCCTGCACGCGGAGATTGATGCGCCCGTCTTGGGGGAGCCGTTTCTCCGCGATGTTCAGGCGTGCCATGATCTTCAGACGTGTGACGATGGCCGACGCGAAGTGGTTAATTTCGGCAGGGACCGGTTGAACGCGAAGGATGCCATCGACACGGAAGCGGACAGTGAGTCCTTTTTCCGCGGGTTCAATGTGGACATCGCTCGCCCGCTGATCGAGCGCTTCGGCGAGCAGTTCATTGACGAGTCGAATGACGGAGGGGGCCTGCGCGGACTCCGCGAGTTCGCCCATCTCTTCGGGGATCTCCGCAAGGAGATCGATTTCGTCGGCACGTTGGGCCACGAGTTCTTTGATCGTGTCACCGCCGACGCCGAGATTGCGTTTGATTAGCTCGGCGATTTCGTCATGGCACGCCAAAACGGGTTCGATGTGAACCTTGCCGAGAGTCGAGAGTTCGTCGATCGCTTCGAGGTCAAAGGGATCGCTGATCGCGACTTGGACGTGTCCATTTTCCCGCTTGATGGGGAGGGCCTGGTGGCGAAACACGGCCGACGTCGGAAAGAGATTCACGAGGTCTGGAGGAACCTCGAACTCTTTGAGATCGACAAACGGCAGTCCCAATTCGTTCGAGAGTAGGCGGAGGCTGTCTTCCTCGCGGAGGATGCCCATTTGAACGAGGGCTTGGTCGATCCGCTTGTGAGGCTCGGCCTGGCGGGCGATCTCGAGTTGTTCGGGAGTGATCAGCCCGCACTCGACGAGCAGGTTTCCGATATTCATGGTGCGGGCTGATGCTCTCGTCGGTGAGTATTCGGGAACGAAAAGATCGAGCGGGAATCGGTTGGACGTCATCAACGGTGCCCGGAGGGCACCGGCT
>JAGQQQ010000723.1 GCA_020426125.1 Planctomycetaceae bacterium | reverse complement strand
CAGACGCACCAGCGGTCACCCGGTTTCAAACCTGGGAACTGAAACTCAGGAACGGGAGTCGACAGGTCGTTCCCCGCCTGTTTCGAAAACGTGAGAAACTCCTCCGTCACTTCGCAGCAAATCACATGCAGTCCCAAATCCCCGGGACCGGTATCGCAACAGCCATTTCGAAACCAACCGGTAACCGGATCCATGGAACACGGTTGCAACGGCTTTCGCAGAACATTCTTTGCACCCGGCATCCGAAAACCTGTTTTCCAAAAGGACTCTGCGGAATTGGCTTTCCGGGAGTGTAGCTGGGATTGCTCTCTCCCGCGATGGCTGACGGTCGCAATCTCACAGACGGCTTGAGTCGCCCGAAAACCGTTGCCATGAGATATCCGAAAACCTCGACACCCAGCAAGGTTCCCGTCTCCGGGAATGGACCGAGCAACGATTCCGAGGTCGGTTGCGGTGACGATCTGTGCATCTATAATCACGAACAAGACAGGACGTTGTGGCAATCTGACCACCTGAACTCCGTGACTGTATAAGCGTTACGTGAGATTGTGAGGATTGGTCCACAGCCGGAAGTGAAGGCCTTTTTGACACAATTCCCGGCGAGCACGAGCACATGATTGGCTGGTTTCGAAACGTATACTTGGCGGTCACGACCGTACTTCATGGGATGTGGGTGACTCTACTGACCATGGGGAAGACCTATAACCGCAAGGCTTTTACCGAGATTTACGAGTATCCCGAGCGTCCCGTTCCTGTGAAGGCGCGGTACCGTGGGTTTCACCGTTTCGACCTCACCACTTGCATCGGCTGTGAGAAATGTGCTGCCGCCTGCCCAGTCGACTGCATCTACATTGATAAGGTGAAAAGCCCGGTCGGCAAGGGGTTTCGAATCGACGGATTCACCATCGACTATACAAAATGCATGTTTTGTGCTCTCTGTGTTGAACCCTGCCCCGTCGACTGCATCTTCATGGGGTCGAATCACGACCTGAGTTGCTACAGTCGAGATGGCTGCATTGTCGACTACGCGAAACTCCCGCTTCAGGTTGCCTGGGGGCAATCGACCCTGAATCCGACGGCTGTCTCGGAATCGAAGGTTCTCTACCAGCCCGTTTGGGTGAAGGGAGAGCCCAGTCCGTTTGAGTTTGCGGAAGCGGATTGACCGTGCCTTTTGGCGATTGCCTTGAACTCAGTCGACTCGGTTCGAGTCGAATCACGAACGATCTCAAACGGAACACGTCATGACGGACCTGCTCCTGCATTTTCTGCTTTTTATCATCGCCGGAAGTGTTCTCGTGCTCGCCCCAATGCTCATTGGGAAACTCGTGCGGCCATGGCTCCCGACTCCCGAGAAGCAGTCGGTGTACGAATGTGGCGAACCGGCAATCGGTTCGAGCTACATCCAGTTTGACATCCGATTCTATGTGGTGGCTTTGTTGTTCATCATCTTCGATGTTGAAGTGGCGTTCTTTTTCCCTTGGGCGACGGTCTATGGGGGAGCCACTCAACTTGCCGACTCTCGTTTGAGCGATGTGGCGAGGTCGAATCTCTCCGACAAATTGCTGAACCTGGCGCCGGGCACGTCTGCGGCTTCGGACACGGTGGTTTCCGCCGCAGATGCTTTGTATCTCGCGAAGACTGGTGTTGTTGACATCGCTGTCTTTTTCGCTTTCATCCTGGTTGGTTTTGCCTACGTCTGGAAGCGAGGCGATCTCGATTGGGTGCGATCCCTCGTTAGTGAATTTCAGCAAAGTCAGGCACTTACGCGAACCGCCGTTGTCGCGGACCAACCGGCGAAAACCGAGATGGCCAGCTGAGACAATTCCCTGATGGGAGTGCGGTCAACATCGTCGACTTCCGGCCCCTTCCCTGCCCGAACAGAAGAACGCAACTGCTATGACGCCCCAGGAAATTCACAAGTCTCTCCTCAAAGAGTTCGGTGAGGACGTTGTTACGGGTGCCAATTTCGAAGCCAAGGACGCCTGGATTGAGATTGCTCCGGCATCCATCGCCACTGTCGCGGAGTTCCTGAAGGCCGATCCCCAATTGCGATTCGATTCGCTGAACGATCTGAGTGGGGTCGATTACCTTGAACCGGACGAAAAACTCGCCAAGAAGTTTCCGTATGAGCCGCACGTCGCCGTCGTGTACCACCTCTACAGCTTCATCAATCGGCATCGAATCACCATCAAGGTGAAGCTTCCACGGTGGAAGGATGATGTGGAAGGCCGGCTTCCAGAGGTGCCGACCGTTTCGCATGTTTGGGCAATTGCGGACTGGCATGAACGGGAAGCTTACGATCTCGTGGGAATTTATTTCGTAGGGCATCCCAACCTGGTGCGGATTCTCTGCGTTGAGGACTGGGAAGGGCACCCTCTGCGTAAGGATTACCAACTCCCCCTCGAATACCATGGCGTGCGCGGAAAGTAGAACTCAGTCTGTCCGTGAATGGGACTGAAGAACCGCGGATCAAACGTCTCTTGTCTCGTCAAGAACCTGTCGCACATCGAATTCGAATCAGCGTCGGAAGTGAGTCGGAATATGGCAACGCAATTGGAAGACCAACGGATCATCGAATTCGACGTTCGGACGGATGAGATGCTCGTCAACATGGGACCGCAGCATCCGAGTACCCATGGCGTGCTTCGTCTACTCTTGAAGACCGACGGCGAGATCGTACACGAGGTCACACCCCATATCGGTTATCTCCACCGTTGTGCAGAAAAGATCGGAGAGAACCTGACCGGTCCGCAATGGATTCCCTATACCGACCGGATGGACTACCTCGCCGCGATGAATATGAATCTCGGTCAAGCTCTCGCGTTTGAGAAGCTTCTCGGCATTGAAGTCTGCGAGAAGGCGATGAACGTTCGCCTGATCATCGCTGAACTTGGACGTATCGCCAGCCACTTGGTCGGGATGGGAGCCTATGGACTCGACCTCGGGAGTTTCACACCGTTTCTATACGCCTTTCGCGAACGGGAAGTGATTCTCGATCTCTTCGAGGAAGTTTGTGGAGCGCGCTTGACTTACAGTTATGTCACGATCGGAGGCGTCACTCATGACCTTCCCAAGCAGATTCAAATGCCGGACGGTCTCGCGGCTCTGACCGGAAAGCCACAGGGGATGGTCATGACATGGTCGGATGCCGTCCTTTTGTTCCTGGAATGGCTCGAGAAACGGATCAAGGAATACCATACGCTGTTGACGCGAAATTCAATTTTCATCAAACGAACGGCCGCCTTGGGGGTCTTGCCAGCGGAAATGGCAATCGATTACGGATGCACCGGCCCCGTCCTTCGAGGAAGTGGTGTCGACTTCGACCTCCGCCGTGACGGGGAGTCGATCTACACCCGAATGTACGAAGGGTACAAGTTCGACGTCCCAGTGGCTCCATTTTCCAACCGCAAAGACATCCCGAAAGAAGTGATTCTGGGCGACAACTGGTGCCGCTTCTTCGTCCGCATGCTCGAAGTTGTTGAGTCAATCGGACTGGTTCGGCAAGGTTTGGCGAAATATCCCACGGCAGAGGGAACGCATCGCGAGCCGTTCAAAATGTCAACGAAGTTGCCGGTCGATGAGGCCTACCTGGAGACGGAATGCCCTCGTGGTCAGATGGGCTTCTACATTGTCGGCGATGGACAAGCTGAACCCATGCGAGCCCGAGCCAAAAGTTCATGCTTCTGTAACTTATCGGTGACCGGACCCCTTTGTGAAGGGATTCTCCTCGCCGACATCCCAGCGATCGTCGGTTCGCTCGACATCGTGATGGGGGAAATCGACAGATGATTCTCTTTTGTCCGTTGGTGTGAATGGGAAGCATCGCGCTTCGATGAAGCGTTTCCAACATTGCGCCCAACGGAGCGTTCTTTCGGGAACGGTTCATTTATGGGGCAGCGCTGGCTTTTTGTCGCAGGGCGAGAACTCGCGACCGGGACGACAATCGGACTCGGCTTCAATTGATTCCGAACCATCCGTCGGAGTCCGTGTCCATCTCCCCATGGACACCAACCTTCTCATTCAGAAATTCGCAAAGCTGGGCGCACGAGTCAAAGTCCGCCCGTTGGCAACCAACCGTTGGCGACAGGCTTCTGGTCCGGTAGTCATTGACATCGGAACCGATCGCCGTGGCGAATTTTATGAAATACAGGCGAGGGACGACGCCGATGTTCAAGTCCTGGACCTTCAGCCCAAGGATCGTCACCTGCTCTTGATGGTTCGCCAGCCAGCCGACCGTCTTGGCTTGCCCGATACAAAAGACAAATTCCTCTGTGGTCACGATGAGCGCCATTGGTTCGTGGCCAGCGTGCCGGAATCTGCTCCCGTCAGCAGCGTGGTCACTGCCAAAGAGGCGCTGAAGCCGGAGATCGTCCGCCATCTGGAAAGCGGTAAGAAGGGCAAGCGGAAGGACCGCCAGCGTCGCAAGACTGACACCTTCGTTCGGCAAGGCGAGTGGTTCTTCATTCCGGCTCCGGGTGTGACCGCTGATCCGAAACTGATCCTCCAAAACGAACCGCTTCGCCGAGGCCGTGGTAAGCCGCACATGTGCGAGTTTTTGTACCGAACTGGAGGCACAACCGTCTACGTATGTGGCCAATTCCCAAACGGCTTAACTGAGAAAGAACGGAAGGCATTGCTTGGGCGAAACCCTCGTGCGGCAAAGTTCAACTGGACTGCAATGCAGCGTGATCCCACGGTATTCGTGCGTGGTCGAGTTTCGCACTGGGATCATGCCACAATCGACTTGGACGGATGGCATCGAGTTGCGATGAACACAGAAAACCAGTCGCGAGCCATGGAGTTTGTGGCTTTTCTCGATTGAAATTCGCTACGACTCGTTAGGACCAATTTGCAGCCGTGTCGCGGTCGCCGCACCGCTGCTCTTGTACGCGGAGACAAGTGTGGCGGTGTTCGTCCTCGCTGATGAACAGTCAGTGCCTCGGGGACGGCCTTCATCCAAGAGGGTGTCAGTTATTATCTGCCTGACTCGTCACTCGGGCGGAACAAATCCGACTCCCAATGAAGCGGCGGCTGGAAAGGGTCCCCATCACGAGAGGTGTGAGAGAGGCGTCGCCATGGAATTCCCCTTTGAACGTACCATGCTCAGGAGGCAACAACAGTGTCGGCATGCCGGTGACATGCGAGGCATTCTCGTCCTGTCTTGTGATACAAGAATGGCCCGAAGCGTCGACTTGCGGAATCATACGGTCACGATATCGGCATGCTGCTGCTGACGCCGCCGGCGGCGGGAAGGTAGCAGTGGCGGACGTAGTCCATCACCATGCGGTCGGCGTTGAACCGCCATCCCAGCGAGGCGATGGCGTTCTTCATGAAACTGATCCAACGACGGGGAAGCCCCTGACCATCCCGGTCGTAGTACATCGGAATCACCTGCTGGGAGAGAACTTCATACAGGGATTCGCTGTCGAGGTGGTCCATCGCCTCGTCTGACGCGTGTGCCTGCCCGCGACCGATGGCGAAGCCGTTGGTGCCGTCGTAGGCTTCGGCCCACCAACCATCGAGAATGGAGAGGTTGAGGCCGCCGTTGAGAACGACCTTTTGACCGCTCGTCCCGGAGGCTTCCAAGGGGCGTCGCGGGTTATTCAGCCAGACATCGACCCCCTGAACGAGGTGGCGACCGACATTGATGTCATAGTCTTCGATAAAGGCGATCCGTCCCGAGAACTCCGGCGTCTTCGCGAGGTCAATGATCTGACGCAGGACGTGTTTTCCTGGTTCGTCGCGAGGATGGGCCTTCCCCGCGAAGACAAATTGCACGGGCCGCTGGGGGTTGCTGACCAGGTCGAGGATTCGCTCAAAGTCTCGCAGGAATAGGTTGGCGCGTTTGTACGTCGCGAAACGTCGGGCGAAGCCGATCGTCAACGCATCGGGGCTGAGCAGCCAGTTGTAGGCCGAGGATTTTCCGTTGGTGCCCGCCATTTTTTTTGACGAAGGATCCCGCTTTTCGTCGGCGACCTGAGTGCGGCGGCGCACGAAGTCGATGAGTCGGGATTTCAAAATCAGGTGGGTTTCCCAGAGTTCGCCGTCGTCGACGTCCTTGATCCGTTCCCAGACTTCGGGATGGCTGCTGCGCGTGGGCCAACCGACGCCGAGGTGGCGGTCAAAGAGTTGGTGCATCTGAGGAGCGAGCCACGAGGGGACATGCACTCCGTTGGTGATATGTCCAATGGGAACTTCCAGATCATTGCGTTCGGGCCACAGGCAGGCCCACATTCTTCGGGAGACATGGCCGTGGAGACTGGAAACGGCATTTGCCCGGCGGGACATCTTTAAGGCGAGGACCGTCATGCAGAATTCCTCGAAGCCGTTGTCGGGATCGACGCGTCCCATGCTGAGGATTTGCTCGAAGGGAATTCCCATCGAATCGCTCAACGGGCTAATGTGTTCGTAGACGAGGTCGGCAGTGAAACGATCGTGACCGGCAGGCACGGGCGTATGTGTCGTGAAGGCCGTTTGATGCGCCACCGTTCGCGAGGCCTCATCAAAGTCGAGACCGTATTCATTCATGAGAAAACGGGTCATCTCCAGCGCCGCGAAGGCACTGTGTCCCTCATTGAGGTGGAGCACACCTGGATCGATTCCCATCGCGTGGAGCGCCCGGACTCCGCCGACACCGAGGACCAGTTCTTGGCGAATTCGGATGCGGTTGTCCCCGTGGTACAGGCGAGCGGTCAGTTCGCGGTCTTCCTGGGCATTGCCTTCGACATCGGAATCTAAGAGCAGCAGAGTGCAGCGGCCGACTTTGAGGGTCCAGACTTTCGCTCGGATGGAGCCGTTTCGCGTGTCGACACTCACGGTCACGGGGTGGCCATCCTTGCCGATGGCTGGCGTCATCGGCAATTGCTGGGAGTTGACGTCAATGTACGCTTCCTGTTGCCAGCCATTTTCATCGATCCGCTGGCGAAAATACCCCTGCGTATAAAACAATCCGATTCCAATGAGCGGAACGCCGAGGTCGGACGCACTTTTAATGTGGTCGCCCGCTAAGACTCCGAGCCCACCGGAATAAATCGGTAAGGATTCGTGGATGCCAAATTCCGCTGAGAAATACGCAACGGGACGGGCTTTCAGGATCCCGCAGTTCGTCGCGCCCCACGTTTGACCCGACTTCAGGTATTCTTGGAGACGGTGGTAGACATGGTTGATCCGGCTGTGGAGGACGAGTTGGGAGGCGCGTTCCTGTAATTCGACCAACGGCAACTCGGACAGAACGCCGCTGGGGTTGTGATCGAGTTCCCGCCAGCGGACAGGGGACAAGTCCCGGAAGACCTGGGTTCCTTCGTGCTGCCAGCTCCACCACAGGTTCCCCGCGACGGACCAGAGACGTTGCTGAGACGGAGCGATGAATTGATCCAGGCTCCGCGCCCGGCTCACCGTATCATTCACTTCCGCCGCGACACTGACCAGTTTTTCGGCATCGTCTTGTGAAAACTCCCGGTGCTCGGTCGTTTGCAGAACGAGAATTCCCTGGAGCATACCGCGACTGCTGATGGGAACTCCCAGAAATGATTCAAACCGCTCTTCGCCAGCTTCGGGGAAGTACTTGAAGCGAGGATGCGACGCTGCGTTCTTAATGATCAGCGGCTGCATTTTCTGGGCGACAATCCCCACGAGACCTTCGTGGAGAGCCATCCGCAGGTGCCCGACGCAATCTTGTCTCAGTCCCACCGTGGCGGCGAGGATCAGGTGCGTTCGGTCAGGTTCTAAGAGATAGACGGAACAAACCTCGGTCTCAAAATGCTGGGCCGTCTCCGCAACGATGTTGGCGAGGATTCTCGCAGGCTCGAATTCTCCAGAAGCTGAATTGTCCGATCCCTGAGTTTGCAGCAACGAAGTTTGATCCATGGTCTCTCTTTGCGGATTCTTTCAGGATGCATACACGTTAATTTATCGGGGGCGGCAACTCTCGTGCCGCTGGTCCGTTCATCGTGAACGACGCGAATCGCCTGATCAGTTACGGCGAGCCGTCGAGATGAGAAGTCATCCGTGCGAAAGAAATAGGCACCGAATGCCGTCTTGCGCGCATTCGCCATCAAATAGGAATTGCGAGTTGACACCAGGCAAAATGAGAGGAGGTGTGTCAAAACGGTCCCTGTCACCAGCGGCGTTCTAAAAGCTGGCCAACGGGGTTTCGGCTCACTCAACGCCGATTGAAAGACCCGTCGGCGAATTCCTACGGAACAGACTTTGCCTCATGGTCGATAGGTTTTTAGGCGATCAAACAGTGCGGTGGACCGTGCCGTCTATGATTCGTCGTCGCGAATGTTTCTTCAGCTCAAAATTCCATGAACGCAACAAATTCCGCCTTGCTGTCGGTCTTCGCCGTCATCGGTCTGGGACTGGTGCTCGGCCGAGTTTCGATCAAGGGATTCTCGTTGGGGACTTCGGGAGTGATCTTTGTCGGGATCCTCGCCGGGCAATTCGGATTCTCTGTTCCCAAGGAATTGGGCACAGGGGGAATTGTCCTGTTTGTCTACTGTCTGGGGATCGGGGCCGGGCCGAGTTTTCTGCAGGTCCTCCGAAGGCGGGGACAGGACCTCTTCGGACTCGCGATTCTGATGTTGCTAGCGGCAGTGATGACGGCCTGGCTCGTCGCTGTGCTGTTGAATCT
>JAGQQQ010000722.1 GCA_020426125.1 Planctomycetaceae bacterium | reverse complement strand
GTTGGGCGCGGATGAAAGTATCCAGTGCAGGATGAATGAGAAAGAATGGTGACTCTGGAAGTTCCGTGGCGGAGTGAATCAAGGAGTCGTGAGGCTTGCGAAATCGCTGGATCATCGTGCCGTCTTCCGGATCGCGGGTGACCACACCCAGCAACCCGGAAAAGTACAGATCCTGAAACGGATGATAAATCTCCGTCGAATCCTCTCCAAAGTGTTGAAGTGTGCCCGGCTCTAACCCGTTGAACACCTCACAGACGCGAATCGCGTCCGCCTTGTCCAAGACGTTCGCGGACAAGTCCAGGAGGAATCGCAATCGATCTTCGCGATCATCGAGACAGTTCAGGAAGACTCGCACCTCATCAAAAATATTGGACACCAACACGGTCGACCCCGTTTGCTGGACGATCTCCCGGAGTCGTTTCTCGTTCATGGCCGACCGTCGCGAGGAAATCTCCGAGGCAATGGCGACCAGATCTCTCGGCCGTCCGCAGGTGTGACGTCGAACATACTGAAAGCTGTCCTCCGGGGCGGGACGCCGGCCATGGCGCACCACATTGTGCCCGAGGAAATCCGCAAAAGATCGCTGCCCTTCGTAGCAATTAGCGAGTTGATCCAGCAGTGCCTGGAGTTCTTCGTCCGTGTAGTTCAAGCTGGTTGTCGCGGCAAAGAGATTCGACTTGATGTCCGACTGATAGTTTGTGAACGCCTCCTGACGAATCGACGCAAACACCTTGAGATGGCTATTCGCGTTCATCATCTCCCAGGCCGCTTCGATTAAACCGGCCTGAATGTTAATCCAGGCGTCGCGATGGAGATGATGAATCGCCTGATCCACCTTGTCGATGAAGAAGCACGTAGCGCCGTGGATCTGCCGCATCTTCTGATCGAGGAAATTTTCCGACTGATCGATCAATCGATTGAGTTCGCTCACTCGAAGACTGGTGAGTTCCTTGAAAACCACTGTCGGCTGGACCCGAGTTCCCTGAAGCCATCGCTGGAACCGGGCCGGAAACAACCCAGTCTCTTCGATGTCGGAGTTGTCGATCACCTTGGGATTATGGGAGATCGCTGAGATTCGGAGTGCCGCGCTCCAGAGTCGCTTCGTCGTTGTCAGTTCAGACAGGGGTTGCTCATACCTTGCGGAGAGAGATCGCATTTCGCTCATGAAATCGAGATACGGCCGCCCCTCGGGGACCATCGTGATGGGAGACTCGCTGGTCGTACGCAGAAGACGCCGCTTGCACGTCAGCAGCAAGGTTTTGCCAAACCCCTTCGTCGCGGAGACGAAGTACCGATGGCGACGATTGAGAAAGTCGTCGATTGTATCGTTGCGAAAGAGAACGCGGTCCAAATCGAGGATATCGATCTGATTGGCGTCCGTCGCCCAGATCGGTCCCGAGCACGGGGAGGTGACAATCCGAGTTCGCGAAGCTTCCGCCTCGTCCGATTCAATCCCCAGCACTTCCGCCGAAGAGACCAGTCGGTCCAGCACAAACTCCAGGGGATCGCCCCGGCGATGTTCAATCAAAGACGCCCCGCCCAGGGTCGCCCGCCAAGACGGTGCCCCCCGTTCGAATTCTTCCCGGGAGAGGTCGACCAGGATCGGCAACATCGGACAACCCACATGGTGGGCGTGCCCGATCTCCCGTTCAAAATCGGCTGAACGAACCGATGGACGAGACACCAACAGGATCATCGCCTGAGCACTGTCAATCGCCTCCTTCGACTGTCCGGACAGCGAGACCCCCGGCATGGCGTCGCGGCCGTAGAACCATGTCGAATAGCCGCGGCGTTCCAGCCCCTCTCCCAATTGTCGGGCCAGCAGCGTTTCGTCCGCCACATGACTGACGAAGAAGCCGATTTGGTTCCTGGTCGATGCGACGACGAACGGACGGATCGTCGGCGTCATCGCCCCGCCGCTCAATTCCCGGGCAAACTCCTGACAGGTGCCGTAGCGGTCGTCGGGGGCTTTGTTGAGCGCCTGGAGAATGGCCGCTTCCACGTGGTCGGGCAATTCGGGGACGAAATCGCGGAGCCGTGGGGGAGGGGAGTTCACCTGCTTGGCGAGAAGCCGTTCGACGTTCTTGTCCACGAACGCTTTTTGCCCGGAAAGCATTTCAAAGGCGATCAACGCCAGTGCGTATTGGTCGGATCGTCCATCGGTTGGACGGCAACGCGACTGTTCGGGAGAGGAATACGCGGGAGTCCCGGAATAGATTCCTTGTTCGACGTCGCTGTTGACATCTTGTGCGATACCAAAATCCAGGATCTTGAAATCACCGGTTGGTGTGAAGCAGATGTTTTCTGGCTTCAGGTCCCGATGGACAATTCCTTTCACATGAGCGAAGTCCATCGCCGCCGCGAGGTCACCAATGATTCGGGCCGTCTCACGTAGCGAGAATCGTCCCCGATGATGCAGCAGCAGTCGGAGTGTTTCGCCTTCGACGAATTCGAAAACGGTGAACGATTTGTTGTCGTGAAACCCAAAGTCATAGACCGCTGCGATTCCCCGGTGATTCAGGCTCGCCCCGAGTTTCGCCTCGCGTTCCAGGACCTTCTCCAAGTCAATGCCGCGACGGCGGTGAGCGACGACTTTCATTGCGACATCTCGCCCCAGCCGGAGATCTTGAGCACGAAAGACCCGGCCCATGGCTCCTTGACCCAGCCGTTCCTGGAGCAGATAGCGGTCGGCGACCGTCAGCCCGGTCTCGAAGGCCCCTCGGAGTTCCAGTTCGAAAGTCTCGTCGTTGGAGGCTCCGATCGAACCATCTGCTCCAGAGCGGCAGTAGCTGAGCGTGGGACCGAATTCTTGATCAAACACCGGCATTCCGCGACCGCCCTGCGAATTGACTGAGAAGGAGCTTCACGCTAACCCGAACTCCGCCGTTCGATTTCAGAGTCTAACGGACGGCAGTGATGTGAAACACTCTGGAGTTGACAGGCGCACGAATCGTCTGTAAAGGCCATCCGGCCCTTCGCTCTCCTCATTGGTTCCTCTGCGAATCTCCCGGAGATTCCTCTATCAACAATCGCCCGGTCGGCGTTTGTCCCTGATTGCTTTTGCCAACGAACGTCGTTCCATCTTCGGAAACAACGCAGATTGTCGTCCAGCGCTGGAATTTGATCATGAACCCATCTGGCCGCATTGTCCAGGTGGCCCCTTTTTTGTCTGCGCGCGTCCCATCTGATCGCAATTGCAACCGATCGGTTCGATCGCCTTCCAGAAACGACCATTCCGCGACGATCTCCGGCTCAATCAGTTCTTTGAGCTTTGTCCGTAAGCCCTCCGCCTCATTGATCTGCTGACCACGAGCAAGCGATTCGACTTGCCCCTCATAAATGGCCGTGAGCTTCTCGCGGGCAAGATTGATTCTCCTCAAATAGTCAAAGCTGTGCTTTCGCATCGGAGCGGACCACGGGATCCAGCCCCGTTCCTCGAAGCGAGTCTTCTCATCCTGCAAGGTCATCAGCGCTGCCCGAAGTGCCGGTTTCCCCTCGGCTCGACGGATCGCAATCTCGAGCTGTTTCAGCAGTTCGTCTGCCGCGGCCCGCTCTTCCCGAAGATATGCGGTACTTGCATTCTCGATGGGAGTACCCGTTTGACCGAGAGCGACGGAAACTCGAATCAGGCAAGAAACAGCGATAAGGATTGCGGGAGTCCGCATGAGCGATTCCTGACAACGAGAGACAAGTGGAGTATTGACCAGACTCATCGGACAACGTCGCTTTTGCAGTCCATTTCGTCACAAGCCGATGGACGACACGCCGACCTTCGTAGCTGGGTACACCCTCGGCGTTACGGCGAAACGGCTTATCGCGAGATCGGTTCGCAAAGTGCCGCAGTCAAATAAAGGATAGTAAGACTTACTCTTCCACCCAACCTTGAGACCGCTTCACCGCCCGGCGCCAGCCGGTGACGTGGGCTTCTCGTGTTGCTGTGTCCATGTTCGGATAGAATTCGCGGTCGAGCGACCAATGGGAGGCAATCTCGTCGAGATCCGTCCATATGCCGGTGGCGAGGCCCGCCAAGTACGCGGCGCCAAGGGCCGTTGTTTCCTGAATCTTCGGGCGTTGAACGGCGGTCCCCAACAGATCGGCTTGGAACTGCATCAGGGCATTGTTGATCGAGGCGCCGCCGTCGACCTTGAGTAAGGCGAGCGGAATCTCGGCTTCTTGTTGCATCGTCTCCAGAACGTCATAAGTCTGGTAAGCCATCGACTCAACTGCGGCCCGGGCAATGTGAGCCTGCGAAGTTCCTCGCGTCAATCCGATAATCAGGCCCCGTGCGGAGGAGTCCCAGTAGGGGGTCCCCAAACCGACGAACGCCGGGACGAAGTAGACCCCGTCGGCATCAGGAACGGAGTTCGCCAGTTGTTCGACGTCGCTGGACTGCTCGATGATCTTCAGGCCGTCTCGCAACCACTGGACGACCGCGCCCGCGATGAAAATGGCTCCTTCCAGGCAGTAGGTCACTTCGCCGCCGATCTTCCAGGCGATGGTCGTCAGCAAACCGTTTTCGGAAGGTCGCGGAGTCTTGCCGGTGTTCATCAGCATGAAGCAGCCGGTGCCGTAGGTGTTCTTGGCGGCCCCTTCCTGGAAACAGGCCTGACCGAAGGACGCCGCCTGCTGGTCCCCGACACAACTCCCGATCGGAATGGCCCGACCAAAGATGCTGGGATCCGTTTCCCCGAGGATTCCGCTGGTCGGGACCACTTTGGGCAGCATTGATCGGGGGATATCAAACAACTTGAGCAGATCGTCATCCCAGTCCAGTTGATGAATGTTGAACAGCATCGTCCGGCTGGCGTTGGTGACGTCGGTG
>JAGQQQ010000721.1 GCA_020426125.1 Planctomycetaceae bacterium | reverse complement strand
ATCATGGGGCGGACCTTGCAGATCGCGGTCGAGAAAGGGGAAGTCTTCATGCCGGAACTGCTCTACCCGGAAGGGATGGGCCCCGACATCGCGGAGCGACTCTCTCCCGGCTACCGGGCGGTGACGGTCCCGATCGAAAACATCGGAGCGGTCCACGGCTTTGCTCGACCCGGCTCGATTGTCGATATCCTCTTCCGGGCGGACGCCGAATCGGAGCGACCGGAAATGACGCTCACACTGCTGGAACGGATCGAAGTTCTGGCCATCAACACCAGCCTGTTGCCGAATGCTCAGATCGCGTTGGATAATGACAAGGGGACCGTGACATTGTCGGTCACCCCACAGCAGGCGAAAGTTCTCAAAGTGGTGGAAGGCCGCGGGGAACTCTCCCTGACACTTCGCAACCCGGACGACACGCTCGAACTGGCTCCCTTTGAATTGGGGGAAGTGGATCCGAACATCGGCAACGTCAGTTTTTTGAACGATGCTCGCGCTGACAACTTGGCGGATCGCAACACGGCTGATCGCCGCTCGACGAACGATTCGGCCGACAGCAATTCGAATGCGGACACGGTCGACCGAGTGATCGGGGCGGCCGAGCAAGTGACAATGGACGACCTGCTGGGCTTGCCCCGGAAGGCGCCCACGAAGCAGATGATTGTCTACAAAGGGGGCTCCCGAGAGGTTGTCGAGTTTGAAGCTCCAGCCGACTCCCGAGTCGAGTTCATGATGAAGGGGGGCCGGATCAAAACACCGATCGCCCACGAAATTCCTCCCCATCGTCGTTCCCCATTGAGCACGGCTGGTTTTGACCCTCGGGATCTCTCCCCGTCGGCCAAAGCAGGCGATAACTGATTGCGGTCGCGGGGCCGGAGGTCCACATCCACCCTGTTCACTCACGAGCCCGTCTCGAACACCTTTCGTCAAATCGGAGATCCAATGAGCCTGATTCAGTCCCGAACGCTCATGGTCAACGCCGCCGAACCGCAGTACGACGTCGATCCGGATGAGTTGTACTATCAGAAGCTCAAGGTGGCCGTTCACGAGAAAGTGGTCGACTCGCTGGATCTGTCGATGCTGGCCCACGTCCCAGAACCCCAACTGGCTGAAGAGGTGACGGCGGTTGCGAAGGAGATCATCCAGGAAGATCATCGGGATCTGTCGGCTAACCTCCGGGAACGTCTCGTTTCGGAACTGTTCGATGAAGTGTTCGGGTTGGGGCCGTTGGAAACCCTGATGCGGGATGATTCCGTGTCGGATATCCTCGTGAACCATCCCCATGAGATTTATGTCGAACGACGGGGTCGGATCGAACCGACCGAGACCATTTTCGCTGACGAGCACCATCTGATCCGGATTATTCAACGGATCGTCTCACGAGTCGGTCGCCGAATTGACGAAGTCAGCCCGATGGTCGACGCCCGGTTGCCCGATGGCTCCCGAATCAATGCGGTGATTCCCCCGTTGGCCCTTGGTGGTCCCGCGTTGTCGATCCGCCGGTTTGGCAAACAACCGTTGCAAATCGACGATCTGGTCGAGTCGCGGTCCATCAATGCCGATCTGGTGGAGTTTCTCGCGGCGGCAATCGACGCTCGAATCAGTTTTCTGATTTCTGGGGGAACGGGTGCCGGAAAAACCACACTCCTGAACGCCCTAACGAAGTTCATCCCTTCGGATGAGCGCATCGTCACCATCGAAGATTCCGCCGAACTTCAGTTGCAGCATCGGCATGTCGTGCGATTGGAGACCCGTCCGCCGAATAATGAAGGGGCCGGAGAGATCACGCAGCGGTCACTCGTCCGAAACAGTCTGCGAATGCGACCCGATCGGATTATCATCGGGGAAGTGCGCGGGGCGGAAGCCCTGGACATGTTGCAGGCGATGAACACCGGGCACGAGGGTTCCCTGACGACGATCCACGCGAACGACGCACGAGACGCCCTCGCGCGGCTCGAATTGATGGTCGCGATGAGTGGGTTCGAATTGCCCATCCCAGTGGTTCGACAATACATCGCGGCGGGGATTTCTCTGGTGGTTCATTTGTCCCGTCTCAAAGGAGGGGCGCGCCGGGTTATGGAAGTTTCCGAGATTGTGGGCGTTTCCGAAGGGGGCTTCCACATGGAAACCGTTTGTGGATTCGAGCAGAGCGGAGTCGACGACTCCGGCGTGGCTCAAGGGGAATTCTTCTTCACCGGATACCGTCCTCATTGCCTGAGCAAACTCCGGGCGGCGGGGCTTCGCCTGCCGGATGAAATGTTCGACAAGCGGCGAATTCCGGTGCGAACGTCATAGTCTTGAAATGTTCGCCGGTTGCCAGGGAATGGCCCACGGCGTTGTCCCAACGATCCCCTCTCGTGACGAAATCCTTCGGCCACTGACTTTTAGCTCTCGAGTCTCCATGGACCAGTTCTTCGGCGCAGACGAACTCGATCTGAACCTCCTGACATTCATCGCGTATGTTTCGACGGTGATGTTGGCGCTGGGGGCCGGGATGATCGTTCGGGCGATCTTCTTCTCCGGCGATGAAAAGATTGTGCGGACGGGGAAGCTTCGCAGGGCGCGGAATGTCTACGACAAGGCTCCCAGCGACTCGTTGATGGGGAGGATCGACTCCGGTTTCGACCGGCTCATCCTGGAGTCAGGCTTGGGGATGACCCCCTCGATGGGTTTTCTCTGGATGTTGCTGTTCGGCGTCATCGCCGGCGGCGTGGCATTGATCATCAGCGGGGATCCCCTCGCGGTCAGTTTAAGTGCGATCGGGGGGATGGTCGCATTGCTGGTGATCTTGATCCTGAAGCGCCATCGCCGAGTCACGGCGATCCGTGAACAACTCCCACACGTCTTGGACATGCTCGCGAGAACGACTCGTGCCGGCCGAAGTGTCGAGCAGGCCATTTCCCTGGTGGGAGTCGAGGCAGGAGGAATACTGGGGCCCGAGTTCCATACGTGTTCCGCACAACTGGAGATGGGCCGGGCGTTTGACAAGGTGATGAAATCGTTGGCTGTGCGAATCCCGTTGGTGGAATTTCGCATCCTGACGACGACTCTGATCGTGCAACGGAAAACAGGGGGCCACCTGTCGGATACATTGGAGCGGATGTCAGGAGTCGTTCGTGATCGGATCACAGGAGCCCGTCAGATTCGGGCGGCCACGGGAGGCGGACGGACATCAGCGATGATTATCGCTTCGATTGCTCCTTTGGCGTTTCTGGCCATCTTCCTTTTGAATCGTGACCATCTGGACTTGTTGTTCACGGACTCCTTCGGTCGGATGCTGTTAATGACGGGTGTCATCCTCGAGATTGTCGGTCTGGTCTGGGTCTACTCACTGCTACGGAAAGAGGCCTGACGCCGTTTCCGGAATTGTCCGCCCCGATCTTCCGCCCCGTGAGAAAACATCATGACATTCGAACTCTCCTTTGACGCGATTTTCTGGCTGTCGTTTCTCCTG
>JAGQQQ010000720.1 GCA_020426125.1 Planctomycetaceae bacterium | reverse complement strand
TCATGTTATAACAAACATCAGGTCCTGACGCTCAATCTGAACTCATTGAAAAGACATTGCGCGGGAATTTCGCAAACGGAATCGACATGACAAATGCCCCTGCCCCACTTCGGTTGCTCATCATCGCACGAGAACCGTCTGCACACATTCAGTCGGCGTTGCATGAACTCCGTCACCACTTCGAGTCCGATGCTCGGTTCGCCATTGTCGACATCCTAACGGATGCCGATACCAGTGTGCCGCCGTCCTCAGCCGACATCGCCATCGTCCTTGGAGGCGATGGAGCCATCTTGCGCGCCTGCCGATTCTTCGGAAAGAATCAGGTTCCTGTCTTGGGAGTCAACCTTGGCCGCCTCGGATTTCTGGCCGACTTGCACCCTGACGAAATCACATCCCTGTTAGATCCACTCGCCAACCGCGAGTTTGAGATTCTCCCCCACCTGATGTTTGAATGCACCCATCAAACTGCCGATGGGGTCCACCAGTATTTAGGACTCAACGAAACCGCCATCCTGTCTGGGGCGTCCCTGTCGCTCATCGAAATCGAACTGGAGATCAACGGCGAATCCGTCACAACGTTCAGCGGAGACGGCCTGATCATCAGCACCCCAGTCGGGTCGACCGCCCACAACCTCTCGGCCGGCGGACCCATCCTGCGACAAGACCTTAAGGCATTCGTCGTGACCCCCATCTGCCCACACACGCTCACCATTCGTCCCATCGTCGACCGTTCCGATGTCGAATACCGACTGAAAGCCCCCCACGCCCCCGAAGGAGTCACCCTGGTCATCGATGGGCAAATCAAAGTCCCGTTCCTGTCCGGCGACACCGTCACCATCCGTGGGGCCGATGTCAGCTTTCCCCTCGTCCGCTTCCAAGGCCACAGCTTCTACCACACCCTCCACCGAAAACTCGGCTGGGACGGCCAACCCCGCTACCAGCAACATTAAATCTCTGTCAGATTCTTTGGGCTGCTCAAGAAACGGACTTCACTTCGTGCGGGAATCTTGTAACCCTTGCGACAACGAGATCTGAAAACACCAAGTTGCTCATGGTTGCCAAACCTTGGGGGGATTTCCTCTGTTCAGTCAAGGTCAATTGAGGTTCGGTCACGGCAGATTTCGCCAGCAATGCCTGATCGTGAGAAAACGCTGGGCATTGTCCTTGCAACATTCTCCTGAACTGCAAAAATGACATAGACTCAACCTGATGCGTCAGGTTCCAGAAGTTAACACGATAAGGCCATGCCTGTCGGATATCCTACACGGTCGATTTCTCACCCGGACACAGATTCTCCTGTCCCACGCTCCTCTTGTTGGCGTTTTCAGGCGCTCCCTCTGCTGTCCCCATTCCTCCAATTCCGCCACTCAGGAGATTGAATTCCATGTCCACGGACCCCGTCGAAAACGAGTCGGCAGCCACTCCCGGTACAACCATTCCCGGTACGACGGCCAAATCCACTGAGGTGTTGGATTCCGTTGTCATTCGTTTCTGTGGGGACTCTGGGGATGGAATGCAGTTGGCAGGGACGCAGTTTACGAATGTGTCGGCCGTCTTCGGGAATGACGTGAGCACGCTTCCCGACTTCCCCGCCGAAATTCGCGCCCCCGCTGGTTCCCTGTTCGGAGTGAGCGGTTATCAGATCTGCTTTTCCAGTACGGACATTTACACACCCGGTGACGAGGTTGACACCCTGGTCGCGATGAACCCCGCCGCACTCAAAACGAATGTTCGGGATTTGAAGCGGGGCGGGACACTAATTGTGAACGAGGATGCTTTTGACAAAAGCAACTTGTCGAAGGCTCACTACGAGGGGAATCCCTTGGAACATGAGGAGGATCTTGCGGCGTACCGGGTTCACAAGGTTCCGATGACTCGATTGACACGAGACGCCGTCGACGGGCTTGGACTGAAAACCAGTGAGGCGGACCGCTGTAAGAACTTCTTCGCCCTGGGACTGGTGTATTGGCTATACGACCGGGATTCCTCTCCCACGGAAGACTGGGTTCGCAAGAAGTTCTCGAAGGCCCCTGCCGTGATGGAGGCCAACCTTCGCGCGCTGCGGGCTGGCTACAATTACGGTTTCGCTACAGAGCAATTCACAGTTCACTACGAAGTCCCGGCGGCGGAACTCGAACCAGGCCGATATCGCAAAATCACCGGAAACGAAGCGGTCGCGATGGGGCTGGCCACCGCCGCGAAACTCGCAGGGGAAGAGCTTTTCTACGGGGGCTACCCCATCACCCCGGCGAGCGACATTCTCCACGAGCTTTCCAAACTCAAGCATTTCGGAGTCAGAACCTTCCAGGCCGAAGACGAGATCGCCGCGATTACGTCGATCATCGGAGCGGCGTTTGGAGGAGCGTTGGCGGTGACCGCCAGTAGCGGCCCCGGGATCGCCTTGAAAGGGGAGGGAATCGGCCTCGCCGTGATGACGGAATTACCGATGGTCATCGTCAATGTTCAGCGTGGTGGTCCCAGCACGGGACTCCCGACGAAGACCGAGCAATCGGATCTGTTTCTGTCGTATTTCGGCCGAAACGGCGATTGCCCATTGCCGCTGCTCGCCGCACAATCTCCGGCGGACTGTTTTGACATGGCTCAGGAGGCGATGCGAATCGCCGTCGAGCATATGACACCCGTGTTCCTGCTCACTGACGGCTACATCGCGAACGGTGCAGAACCCTGGAAAATCCCGAATCTCTCAGACCTCCAACCGATCCAGGTCAAGCACATTCAGGAGGTGAATGGCAACGGGGAAGGCTACCTTCCCTACCTGCGAGATGAAAACTTGGTCCGTCCCTGGGCAATCCCAGGAACACCTGGCCTGGAACACCGCTTAGGCGGACTCGAAAAGGCAGACCGAACAGGGAATGTCTCCTATGACCCGGACAATCACGAACGGATGACACGCATTCGCGCGGAAAAGGTCGCGAAGATCGCGGATCGATTGCCCGAACAAACGGTCGATGGCCCCGAAGAAGGGGACCTGCTCGTTGTCAGCTGGGGCGGAACGTATGGAGCGGTTCGCACAGCGTGTGCCAGGTCACGAAAGCAAGGAAAATCGGTTGCCCACTGCCATATCCGATATCTCAACCCATTCCCAAAGAATCTTGGGGACATTCTGAAGCGATACAAGAAGGTGTTGATTCCAGAACTGAACACTGGACAGTTGTGGGTCATCCTGCGGGCACACTATCTCGTCGATGCCAAGAAATACAATAAAATCAAAGGAAAACCGTTCCTCGTGCAGGAGCTCTGTGAAAAGATTGACGAGACTCTTGCCGAATAACTTTTCGTTTTCATCCCAGTTCATGTTTTCATTTGCCGAGATTCTCTCGGATTGTTTTTGATTCAAGGATCCTGTCATGGCTGTTGATGCTTCACTGCCTGTTTTGACTCAGAAAGACTTCGCAAGCGACCAGGAAATTCGCTGGTGCCCTCGCTGTGGGGATTACTCGATTCTCGCTCAGATGAAGAAGGTCTTGCCGACCCTGGGCATTCCCAAGGAGAAGATCGTTTTTGTCTCGGGGATCGGGTGTTCGAGCCGGTTTCCCTATTACATGGCGACCTACGGATTTCACAGCATCCATGGTCGAGCGCCGGCAATCGCCACCGGCCTCAAGGTGGCCCGACCTGACTTGCAGGTGTGGGTCATCACCGGAGACGGCGACGCTTTGTCCATCGGCGGCAATCACCTGATGCACGCTTTACGGCGGAACGTCGATCTGAAGATCGTCATGTTCAACAATCAGATTTACGGTCTCACCAAGGGTCAGTACTCTCCGACGAGTCCTGAAGGGAAGAGGACCAAGAGTACCCCCTACGGCTCGGTGGATCACCCGTTGAACCCGCTCTCCGTGGCGTTGGGGTCCGAGGCGACTTTCGTGGCCCGGAGCGTGGACGTGGATATCAAGCACCTGACCATGGTTCTCGAACGGGCCGCCCATCACAAAGGGTCCGCCTTCGTCGAGGTTTATCAGGACTGCAACG
>JAGQQQ010000026.1 GCA_020426125.1 Planctomycetaceae bacterium | reverse complement strand
ATTTGGGGCAACACTGGTCATTCGAACCCATCCAGGAAGTGGCCATTCCTGAACCGGATCTCGCGAACTGGCCCCAATGGCAAACAAACCCGATTGATCGATTTGTGTTGAAGAAGTTGCAGGAGCGGGAGCGATCACCTTCTGTCCCTGCGTCTAAAGAGGCTTTGCTTCGTCGGGTGACGCTCGACCTCACGGGGCTTCCCCCGACCATCGAAGAGATTGACGCCTTCCTCGCGGATGACAGTGAAACGGCCTATGAATCTGTCGTTGATCGACTCCTGGCCTCTCCGCACTATGGAGAACGGATGGCCTGGAACTGGCTCGACGCTGCCCGGTATGCCGACAGCAATGGCTATCAAGGAGACCGCGAGCGGACGATGTGGCCCTGGCGGGATTGGGTCATCCGCGCGTTCAACGAGAATCTGCCGTTCGATCAGTTCACCGTCTGGCAGGTCGCTGGGGATCAACTTCCCGAGCCGACCTTCGAACAAAAACTCGCCACCGGCTTCTTCCGCAATCACATGATCAATGGGGAAGGGGGCCGCATCGCGGAGGAGAACCGGATTGAGTACGTCTTCGACATGACCGAGACGATGGGCACCGTTTGGCTCGGGCTAACGCTCAACTGCTGCCGGTGCCACGATCACAAATTCGATCCTCTGTCCCGAAAAAACTATTACGAACTGTTCGCCTTCTTCAATCAGACACCGGTCAATGGGGGGGGCGGCGATCCCCAGACACCGCCCGTCATCGCAGCGCCGACGGACGACCAAGCGGACCAGATCGCCAAACTGGAACACGAACTCCGCGAGACGCGGCTGGCGATCGAAGCCCGTCGGCAGGAGTTGGGAGAAGAGCAATCAGCGTGGGAGAAGGACCGGCTCAGACAACTCTCAGAGACTGCGACTTGGAGCATCCTCAAACCGACGGAGATGGTTGCCGACCATCAAGACCTATCGCTCCTCGAGGATGGATCCGTGTTCGTCTCCGGCGAGAATCCCGCCAACGATACCTATCACCTGACGCTGCCACTTTCGAAGGGAAAGGTAACGGCCATCCGGCTGGAGGCGATCCGCCATGAATCAATGACCAACGGCGGCCTGGCACGCTCGGACAGTGGGAACTTTGTGCTGACAGAGATCGATCTCTCACTGAATCAAGCCGGGAGTGAGGTGGCGGTCCCTGTCAAAGTTGCGACTGCGGAAGCGACCTTTGAACAAGGAAATTACACGGTCGAAAAGACGTTCGACGGCAATCCAAAAACGGGCTGGGCCGTTTACCAGGGAAAGCCGATTGATCGGAACCATGAAGCGATCTTTCGGTTGGCGGAACCGATCGAAGTGACGGACGAGGCAACGTTGCGCGTCTCACTCCACCATGATTCTCCCCACACCCACCACAATCTCGGTCGTTTTCGAATGAGCGTCACGGCAGTTCCTGACCCCAAACTCGGCGACGGTCAAGACGCTTTGCTGTCGGCCTTGCGGACATCAGCGGAGAAACGGGATCAGGCTCAACAGAAACTGATTCGCGAAGAGTTTTTGAAGGCCGACAAAACTTATCAGCAACTTGTTGCCGCTCGGGAACGGGCGGAGAAACAACTCCAAAGCACCCGTAACGGCCTTGCCAAGGTCATGGTGTTGCAGGACCAGCCGAATCCCCGCGAGACGTTCATGTTGACCAAGGGACTCTACAACAAGCTGGAGGACAAGGTCACCGCCGCAACGCCCGAGAGTTTGCCGCCGTTGCCGGAAGGTTCCTCTTCCAATCGGCTCGGACTCGCGAACTGGCTGGTGGCGAACGACAATCCACTCACCGCACGTGTCACCGTAAACCGTTTTTGGCAGCAGTTCTTCGGCGTAGGACTCGTCAAGACGCCGGGGGACTTCGGAGTGCAGGGAGAAGTTCCGGTCCATCTTGAATTGCTCAACTGGCTGGCGTGGCACTTCCGAGAAACCGGTTGGGATGTCAAAGGACTTGTCCGTCTGATCGTGACCAGCGAGGCGTACAAACAGACTTCCAAGTCGTCGCCGGAAGCGATTGAACAGGATCCCGAGAACCGCTTTGTCGGACGGGGACCCCGGTACCGAATGCCCTCTTGGATGATTCGGGATCAGGCGTTGGCCATCAGCGGACTCCTGGTCCCGAAGGTCGGAGGGCCGCCCGTGAACGGCTATCAGCCTCCCGGAATCTGGGAAGAGGCGACATTTGGGAAGAAGTCGTACAAACAGGACTCGGGAGACGCACTTTACCGGCGAAGCCTCTATACCTTCTGGCGACGGATCGTTGCCCCGACGATGTTCTTCGACACGGCTTCCCGACAAACGTGTACTGTGCAACCAATCCGCACAAATACGCCGCTCCATGCGTTAGTGACGCTCAATGATATCACCTTCGTCGAAGCGGCCCGAAAGATGGCGGAACGAGTGCTCAAGCACTCCTCCGAGGATGGCCAGCGGATGGAATACGCCTTCCGTCTCGCGACGAGCCGCCGTCCCCAAGCCAAGGAGCAAACCATTCTGCTCCAGCGGTTGGACAAACTCAAAACGAAGTACGCTGACGAGGAAACTGGACGCCAAGAGCTTCTCAGCGTCGGCGAGTCCCCACGCGATGAATCATTGGACGCCGTTCAACTCGCCGCCTGGACGGGGGTTTGCACCGTGCTGCTGAATCTGGATGAAACGTTGTCGAAGCAGTAGCGGTGTTGACGTCATCATCGCGCGGACGAAGATTCTCCTTTCAGAAATCTGGATCGGAACGAAATGTCATTTATTCGGAACGTGACTTGGGTGTTGTGCCTGTGGATGCTCGCGACAGCATCGTTGGCGGATGAACGGCTCAAAGGCAAGGCCTGCCGATCGGTCCATTTGTGGTATCCGGCCCCGGTGGGGTCGGCCTTCCACAACGAGCTGACGGTCGAGAAGTCCGCGCCGGGGACGTATTTCATGGCATGCGGCTGGAGCAAGGGGTACTTCGGGATTCAGGAACTTTACGATGGCAAGAAAGTCGTGTTGTTCTCCGTCTGGGATCCGGCATATGGTCAGGATCCGTCGACGGTGCCGGAAGAGAAACGTGTGAAGCTCCTGCACCGGGATCCTGATGTCCGCGTTGCCCGTTTTGGGAATGAAGGAACAGGGGGGCAGTCCTTTCTCGATTATGACTGGAAAATCGGCGAGCCGTGTCGGTTTCTGGTCACCGCCCGTGCCGATGGCCCCGACCGCACCGCGTATTCCGGATATTTCTACATCGCGGAGAAGAAATCCTGGAAACACCTTGTGACATTCTCGACGCTAACGAATGAGAATGAACTGCTGCGGGGATACTATTCCTTCGTCGAAGATTTCCGTCGCAATGGAGTCAGTGCAACGCAGACCCGACGAGCCAGCTTCGACAACGGCTGGATCCGCACGAAAGACGGCGACTGGCGGCCGTTGAAGCAAGCCAAGTTTACGGCGGATTCGAATCCTGTTCTCAACATCGACGCGGGAATCGCTGATGACGCATTCTATCTGACAACTGGAGGCAACATCGAAAACACACATATCCAACTCGGAAGCGAGATGGAGCAATCGACCTTCGCAGAGTCTCCGCCTGAAGAGGTCGTCAAACTCTCAGATGCGAAACAATAATTTGGACACTTTGTGTTCCGAGACCCAACCATGATTCACAGACCATTGGGCCGAACCGGTCTCAACGTCACCCCACTTGGCTACGGCAGCATGGGCCTCCGTGGTCCCAAGACTTGGGGTGTCCGCGTCGTCGATGATGCCCACGCGGAGATGGTTCTGCACGCCGTGCTCGATGCCGGGATCAACCTCATTGACACCGCTCCCGACTATGGACTTAGCGAAGAGCGGATCGGACGGTTTCTCTCATCGAGGAGAAATGAGTTCTATCTAGCCACAAAGTGCGGCTGTGCCCCCGTTCAGCGTGAGGATCATTTGGAGATCAATCACGTCTGGAAGAAAGAAGTCGTCCGACGGAATCTCGAAATCAGCCTGGATCGACTGCGAACCGACTACATCGACCTTCTTCAGTTTCATGGGGGCGACGCCGAGACCCTTCAACAAGAGGGGCTCATCGATCTGCTGATGGAATTTCGCGATCAGGGACGGATTCGCCATCTCGGTGTTTCCAGTTCGCTACCGAATCTGCCTGGGATGATCGACCTCGGCGTGTTCGAGACCTTTCAAATCCCCTACTCCGCACTGGCTCCCCAACACTCGGAATTGATGACCCGAGCGGCGGCGACCGGAGCCGGAGTGATCGTTCGCGGCGGCATCGCCCACGGCGGCCCCGACGCGGAAATCCCACGCCCGAATCTCAACGACGTCTGGACCCGGGCCGAGTTGGAGGAAATTCTGCCAGAGGGGATGACCAAAGCGGAATTGATCCTACGCTTCACGTTGAGCCACCCGGCCTGTCATACGACGATCGTCGGGACCTGCAACTTGGACCATCTCGCGGAGAATCTGAAGGCCGCCGAGGCGGGTCCGCTTCCCTTGGAACTCTCCGAGGAGATGAAAAGGCGAGTGAGTTCTGTTCTGGCAGAGAGTTGAGCTCAGTTCCGAACAGAGAGTCCGCCGTTTCACACTCGCGTTGCGTGGAAAAACATCGCTCGACAATGAGGGGCTGGATGTCCCGAGAAGCCGTGCGTAAGATTTCGGCTGGTGCCAGCAAGGATGTTTTGCTGGACGAAGTCATGGGATGGACGGAGAAACATTTTGCGTGAGTGCTCGTCACCGCTCGCACCTGTCTCCGCACAACAGAGTGAGGGCACGATGATTCAACCAACTTCCACGGTTCCGGGGCGTTACTGGCACAAACTGGACGATGGCCGGATCCAATGCGACCTTTGTCCGAGATTCTGCCGGCTTCATGAAGGCCAGCGAGGATTCTGTTTTGTCCGCGCCTGTG
>JAGQQQ010000719.1 GCA_020426125.1 Planctomycetaceae bacterium | reverse complement strand
GACGTTGGGAGCATTGTTGCTGGGAGCCTTTTTCGTGCCGACTTTGGATCCATTCGGGCATGTGGCGGAAGCAAAAGAGGCTCAGGAGAGTCATAGAGTCCTCGAACAGACCCGCAAAGCCACAGAAGCCCGTAAGGCACAACTCGCCCAGAAAGATATCGAAAAGGAAAACTCCGACGAAGTGGAGAAGGCCCTCGAAGGTCTCCAGACGGGGTTTCAGAAACTGAAAAAGGGAGAAGCCAAACAGAATCTGAAACGTCTCAATGAACACCAGGAGGAGATTGGCGAACTCTATCGCAAACTCAACTCTGGCGAACTCAAAAGCCTCTTCGACAAGATGGAGGGCGAGCAGCAGTTTGGCCAACTCCACGATCAGGAAATGTTCCGCCAATGGCAGAAGGAACTCCAACAGGGGAGCAGCGAGAAACTTCAGCAAAGCCTCGAGGGGATCAAGAATGATCTGGAGAAACTCGCAAAGACGGATGATCCCGTCGCGAAGTCCGAATTGGAACGCAAGCTTCAGAAGAAGATGAAAGAACTCTCCGACTTCGCATCGAAGAAGGCGGGATCACAATCGCTAAATGCCGCTTTGCAACGTGCCATGGAACAAATGGAATCCGCCCGCAAGGAAGGGATGTCACAGGAAGCGATGAAGGCGATTCAGGAATCGCTGGCCGTTGCCCAAAAAGAATGTCAGATGCTGGCCCAGAGCGCTCGGGACTTGCAAGATCTCGAAGAAGCCTTGCAGATGATCAGCATGTCCAAGCAACTTGCCGCCGACGATCAACTCGATGGAGAAATGTTCGACGGAGAGATGTCGCTCGAGGATTACGCGGAAATGTACGCGGAACTGATGGGAATGTCTCAGGGAAATGGGGGAGACGAGAACGGAAACGGAACGGGCGGACGCGGCATGGGCGAAGGGGGAGTCGTCGATGAAGATGACGATGCCAACACGGATTTCGTGGATGAAAAGTCGAAATCCGCCATCCAAAAAGGCAAGATCCTCCTGTCAATGAAGACCAAGGGACTCTCCGACACCGGCGACATCAAGGACGAAGACTACAAACGCATCGTTGGTGAGATTCGCCAGTCACTGGAGGATGTCATCGACCAGGAAGAAATCCCGCCGGGGTACATCGATGGAATCAAGAAGTACTTTGACACGCTGGAAAAGACGGATGGGAAATAGCGTCTTTTGATGACCCGATTCCATCTCGCTCCGGAATCGACCGTTAAGGACCAAGTCTTCCATCTTGACGCCCAGTGGGGCTTCGTCGCAAACAACATTGAGTTGATTTGGAGCAGATTTCTGCTCCTCCTGCGTCAGAGCATAGACGATGGCGTTCAACCCCAACGGAAACGCCTGCCGCGCGGAGAATCGATTGCCGAAATCTTCGATAGGGGAATTTTCGGCCTTTCAGCCGTCGGCGATATGACTGTTGTGACACAGGAAGACCATCAGCCGATCGCCGTCCTCGTAGCCAAGGTACTTCGGTGGCGCCAATTCGAGCTCTGGCGGCGGATCAGCCTTTCCCTGCCAGCGGGTGATGTGGGTGGGGTAGGTGCTGTAAGAGGGTATCTGAGGGAAGAATCTGAAACGGTGATTTTGTGTCGCTGAGCCGCAATGTCATCAGAACGTCATTTTCAGATAGCGGTATTGGGTGCTCCTGATCGGTGTCCAACGCCTGAATGGCCTGACCAAGGGAGGGAACACCCGACGGTATGACGTCGGTGATCGGTTCCGATAGGGACTGTTCTGCGATGAAGTCCGTCCTCCCCAGCTGGAGAAGCGCTGAGGTCATGTATCCTCGAGAATAACTGTTGTTGTCGACCACCAGAATCGACCGCAGAATCAGTTTTGAATCTGAATTCAGGGAAAACGTTGCCGAACTCCCATTCCTGATTGGAAACAGGATGGATGATTCTTTTGTATCCGTCGCTGCGTTCCGTCTTGAGAGCGTGACCGTGATATTTCCGTCGTTGTCATCCATCTCGACAGACCACTTTTCGGGCGAGAGATCAGGATCAAAACGAGTCCCTTCTCCGTCATTGGACTATGCTGCAGGCACAGGACGACAACTCTTGTCGTCCTCGACGAGGACAACACGAGC
>JAGQQQ010000718.1 GCA_020426125.1 Planctomycetaceae bacterium | reverse complement strand
ATCGCCACGGGCGGACGCAAGGAATCCACCGACGATCAAGGACACATCACGCAGGTCAGGAACGGCACGGCAATATTGTCTCTACCGAAGAGGGCACTGTGTTGTGCATCAACACCAGAGGCCGTCCTGGTCAGCCACTCGATCCAGGCCACAACGCTTCGGCATCGCTTCACCCTGCGCGCCTCGCCATCCCGGCTGATCACATCCCGGCACGGACGGTCTCCGGTACAGGTTCAGGACATAGGTAACNNAGGTAACACAAATGGTTCAGGACATGGGTAACACTTTGGGGCCATCGCAGCGACGCGCGTCACGAGCAACGATAACCCCAACGCAACCAAGAGCGAGAAGGCGGCAATCACGGGGCAATTCTCGGAATAACCTCCAACGGGGAGCGGACGCAGGAGCTGATTGGATTCCCGTTCGTCGGTGCTGTCCGGTCTTCAATCTTCCTCGTCAGAGTTTGGCGCGAAACCGCGACGCATGGTGTTCTCAGTGACGGTCACTGGCAGCAGATACTGGAGCAGGTAGTCCGGGCCGCCGGCCTTGGTTCCAATCCCGGACATCCGATATCCCCCAAACGGCTGACGCTGCACGAGAGCCCCTGTGATATTCCGATTCAGATACAGGTTTCCCACGAAAAATTCCTCGCGAGCCCGATGGAGATTCTTGGGACTGCGGCTATAGAACCCTCCGGTCAATGCATACCGAGTTCGGTTGGCAAGGAGAAACGCATCGTCCAGATCGCGGGCTTTCATGACCGCGAGAACAGGGCCAAAGATTTCGTCCTGCGCGATCCGTGAATCTTGCTCGACGTTTGTGAAGACATGGGGACCAATGAAGTATCCCTCTTTCGCGAGGCTCCCCGCGTCGCCTGCCACAAGCGGTTCACATTCCTCATTGCCGACCGCGAGATAGTCATTGATTCGTTTGAAGGCCTCTTCGTCAATGACCGGGCCAAAATCAATCCCAGGATCCTCAGCTGGGCCAATCCTTAGGCTTTCGCACGCCGCCGCGAACCGTTCGACAAACGTGTCGTAGATGGGATTCATCACAATCACCCGTGAACACGCGGAACACTTCTGTCCGGCATACCCAAAGGCACTTTTCAACACACCGCTGACGGCATCATCGAGATCGGCGTCCTCATCGACAATGATGGCATTTTTACCCCCCATTTCCGCAATGACTTTCTTGACCGCGAGCTGGTTCTCTTCCGTCTGAGCCGCCTGGCGGTTGATCATCAGGCCGACCTTTTGCGACCCGGTAAAGGCAATGATCTTGACGTCGCGATGCCTGACGAGCGCCTGTCCGACGTCCTCGCCGGTTCCGGGAAGAAAGTTCAAGACCCCATGTGGCAGGCCAGCGTCTCGACCAATGTCCATGAGTTTGGACGCGATGATCGAGGCCTGCTCTGCCGGTTTCATGACAACAGTGTTCCCCGTCGCCAGCGCGGCGACCGTCATTCCCGTGAGAATGGCGAGAGGAAAATTCCAGGGAGCGATAACGGCCGTCACTCCTCGGGGGCGGTAGAAATAGCTGTTTTGTTCTCCTGGGTAGTTCATTTCCAGCGTTTTCTGGAGCTCCCTCATGCACATTGCGTAATACACACAAAAGTCGATCGCTTCGGCCACATCCGCATCGGCTTCCTTCCAGGGTTTTCCGCATTCGAAGACCATCCAGGCCGCGAGTTCAAATCGTCGGTTCCGCATTTCGGCGGCAATCAGTTCGATATACTCTGCCCGATGAGAAACCGAGACCTTCCGCCACTGAGCGAACGCGCGATGTGCCGCATCGATTGCTTGAGCGGCCTGATCGGCATTTGCGGAGGCAACCGTTCCCAGGGTCTCCAATTTGCGGGACGGATTGCGCGACGTCAGGTGGGCGCGCGTGTCGACCGCTTTGCCGTTGATGACTAGGGGGACGTCGATGCCGAACTGGTCGCGGACATTCTGAAGTGCCTGCTTCATGTCATCACGCGCCTCACCGCGACTGAAATCCGTGTGTGGCTCGTTCTCGAAACGAGGTAGGTCGATGGACTTCGGACGTTCTTCCTGGGACATGCGATCCTTTCAATGTGATCAACCAATCAACTCGTCAACATGACGTGTCTTACCGTTCCATGTATCAACAACTCAAGGCGGAAAGATCATCAAATCCAAGTGAAGCCGGACTCAACAAGAGAAAAGGGACGAAGAAGCCGCCGAGGATCTTTCGGGATCCGGCCGCATTGTCCCCTTTTGATGAAGACGGGCTTCAGGGGGCGAGATTGGAGCGATGGCGCCCAGTGGCTCGTCACAGGCTGTTCACCAGGATCTCTCCCTTCCCGAGTTCGAGCAGATCCCCGCAGTATCGCCGGTAGCTTGAGGGGACGACATCATCAGCGGGAGAAAAGCCGATCCCTCGTAAATGGTTCAACCAAATCCGCATGAACAAAGGCTGATATGTGGATGCAAACCGAAAGGTCGGAAGCATCTCCGGTGGGGCTGTCGATGAGAGAAACGCGATCGTCCCCCGCTTCATACCAGCCCCGTTGCGGATTCCTGGATTGCCGAAAACGAAGATGCTGCCGGCAATCATGCCGACTCCCGCGGCATCCCCCGCATTTCCCCCGACGGCAATCAGCCCCCGCCGCATTGTGTGTCCAAGTTCGTTGCCGACGTTGCCATCGATCAGAATCTCGCCGCCCGTCATTCCCTTCCGTCCGCCGCGATATACGGCCCCCACCAGATGCCCGGCATGACCGCGAACGCGAATGCGTCCGCCGTGCATTTCCGCGCCAACCCAGTCTCCAGCATTCCCATTGACAATGATCTCTCCACCCCGCATCTCCGCTCCCAGGTGCATCCCCGCATCCCCTTCGACGCGGATTGTCCCTTCGGAAAGGTGAGTTCCGATGAGTTTTACCTTGTGCAGGTTTCCCTCCCAGACAACGGTGTGATCCTCGTTTGCCGATCCGGAGACGCTGAAGAATTCGCCACACGGGAGTTGCTCGTTCCCTCGAAAAAACAGAGTCTTTTCAATCTCCGCCGTCGTTTGAGACCGCATTGTTTCCAGGCGGAGCGTGTCCACTTCCAGGGGGATTGATGATTCCGTGTGCAGACGGAGGACCAAAGGCATGGGCGGGCTTCTCTCAGGGAACGAGGACAAACCGCCGTTTTACACCTGCATGGAATTTGCTTCAACCCGATGCGAAAATCGGATCGTCGCAAATTGAACTCAAGATGGGACAATTTCGCAGAACACGAAGGACCTTCCCGGTGTCTCCCAGACGTATTCCCCATTCTGATCCGATCACGGAATCTCGATGTACATTCCGCAACGCTTCCAAATGACCAATGAAAATGTGATCTGGAATTTTGTGGCATCCCATGCGTTTGGAACATTGGTGACGAGCCAAGGCGGGCTCACAGGGTCACACGTCCCGATGTTGATGGAAGAAGGACCCGATGGCCGACGAAAACTGTTGGGACACATCGCCCGGGCCAACCTCCAATGGCAACAGGCCGACGGTAGCCCGGCCCTGGCCATTTTTCTGGGCCCGCATGCGTACATCTCGCCGCGCTGGTATGAGGCAAAAAATGTCGTACCGACTTGGAATTATCTATCCGTCCACATCGCCGGGACAATTCAATTCTTTGATGATCGAGACCGGCTCTTGGACCTAGTTCAGCGGTCCGTTGACTTCTTCGAGGACGATGCCGGTGCCAGTCGTTGGAGCATCGAGGAAAACGATCGAGACGTCATACAATCACTCTGCGAGGCGATCGTGGGTTTTGAAATGTCGGTGGATTCTGTTCAGGGTCAATGGAAGCTGAATCAGCATCACTCAGAAGAACGTAGGCGGAAGG
>JAGQQQ010000717.1 GCA_020426125.1 Planctomycetaceae bacterium | reverse complement strand
ACGTTTCGGGAGGACACCATCAAAGACGGCGTTATCGTACAACTGGGGCGACTTCCGTCCCAGAATTTGATTCAGGTCCGAGAGCACGACGGCCTGTTGGTCTTCAGTGAGACTCGGTCCGGCTTGGAGAGATTGCTGTGTTTCTTCGGACAGCAGGGAGAACAGGTGCTGGGCGGGAGTGGGAGCTTCCCCATCGGCGGCAGGTGTGACACTCGTCAGGAAACTCCAGTCAGTGATCTCTTGCGGTTTGAGCTGCGCCGGACGTTCGTTGTTGGCCATGGTCGACAGAGCTGTGTTCGCGGAGATCAACACGACTGGCAGCACAACGGGGAGCAGCGAGAGCAGTAACGGTGGATGGTCGACCGGAACAGTCGGCACGTCATCTTCCGTTCCGATCACACGGTCATCACGGAAGGGAATTTCCATCCAACTGTCGAACACTCGGGCAACGATCAGTCCAGCCACTGCGGCCGGAAACGCGACGAGTCCGCCGATGAGAATCATGACTCCGACATCGATGCCCAGCGTTGAGGCCATCACCAGAGGACCAGGAGTAGGTGGCACCAACGTATGGGTAATCGCACCTCCGGCGGCGATCGCGAGGATGTAAAGCAAGTAGTTGCGATTGGTCCGTCTAAACAGGGATCGTGCCAAAGGAACGAGGAGATAGAAGACGGTGTCAAAGAAGACCGGAACCGCGAGGACAAACCCACTTCCCATGAGAGCCCAGGAGGCCCGTTTCTCGCCGAGCAGTCTGAGAAAGGCTTGTACGATTCGGTCAGCGGCCCCGCTGGCCATCATGCATTCGCCAATGATGGCCGCCAATGCGATCACAATCGCAATCCCCCCGGCGGACTTCCCGAAGGCATCGGCGACGCGCTGAATCTTGGTGCCGATGTCTCCCGGAGCCAGCAGGCTGACGACGATCGCGGAGATGATCAATGCGAGGAAGGCATTCACACGCAGGACGAGAATGAGGCCCAGAACCGTGGCGATGCCAATGGCCAGAATGACTAAGGGGTCCAATGCCTCGTCTCCTCTCACAGGGAATGCGACAAAACTGGTCGAAGAAGATCAGATGAAGAGGTGACAGTTGAATTGATTAGAGAACCAACGTCAACAAAGAGGCAAGAACATTACCCTCAACCGTTGAGATCTCCTTCAGTGGTGACAGGGGACTCAAATGAAGCCGCCCCCCGCCAAAAAAAACGCCCTCCAGCGAACTGAAGGGCGTTTGGCGATTCGGCAGAACTTGACAGTTCAGCAAGTCAGGCATTACTTGCAGGTTGGGCAGTAAGGAGCCGCAGCCGGAGCACAGCCATTGTTGTAGCCATGGACTGGAACTTCGTAGGTCACGACTTTCGGGACCATCCGGCAAACCTGAACTTCCACTTGCTTTTCCACCTGAACGGGCACGTTCACGGTGTAGTAATCGACCTTTTCCTCGGCGACAGTGTCATACACGGTCACGTCGTAAGATTCCTCACGAGTCTTGGGAATCTGCTTCGTGACATTGTAAGTCCGAACTTTCTCGACAGGAACTTGTTTGGCCACCTTGTAAGTCCGGGTCTTCACTTCTGGGCGACAGACTTGGACTTCGTAGGTGTACTCTTCCTGACGGGGCACGGTCTTGGCGACCTTGCGGGTTCCGCTCTTTTCCTGCGGCTGGCAAACGGTCACGGTATAGGTGTAGGGCTCTTCACGTTGAACGTGACGGCAGACTTTCACCTTCCGCACTTTTTGCTCTTCACGCCACTTTGTCACTTCGTAGTCGTAAGCTTCTTCCCGAGGAACTCGCTTGGCGACTTTGACGATCTTGGACTTCTGCACAGGACGACAAGCGTTGACCGTGTAGGTGTACTGCTCTTTGCGAGGCACGCGACGGCAGACGTCGACCATGCGAGTCTGCTGCTCAGGCCGGCAAACGGTGTAGACCTGGTCATAGGACTCGTGCCGACAGACTCGCTTGCAAACCGTGTAAGGAACCTGTTCCTGAACGACGTTCGGGCACCACTTGCGGACACACTTGGTGCAGCAAGGATTACACGGATCGCAAACCTGTTCGGTCACCCAGTGGCCAGCATCGTGGCACACTGTGCGGTAGCAGGTTTCCTGAACGGTGTCCCAAACAGGACGGGTCACGGTCCGGTGTTCTTGATGGGGAACCATCACGCAATAGGTTTGAGGAACCTGTTCGTGGACGGTGTCCCAAACAGTCCGCCAGCCAGTCCGTTGTTCTGGATAGGACTCCATCACGGTGTAAGTCTGCTCAACATCTTCCCAGACGGTGTCCCAGACGGTGCGAGTGCCGTGTTGCACTTCGGTGTACGGAACCCGAACGGTGTAAGGTTGATCAACTTCGTCCCAGACGGTGTCACAAACCACGCGAGTTGCGGTTCGCTCCTGTTGAACGGGAACCATCACGGTGTACGTGTAGGGAACGTCTTCCCAGACCGTGTCGTGCACAGTGCGGACACCCTGCTTGACTTCAACGCCGGGGACCATGACGGTGTATTCGTCCGTCTTCTCTTCCCAAGCGGTTTCGTACACGGTGTACTTCTCTTCGCGAGGTTCAACGACCTGCTCGTAGTAAGTCACGGTACGGGTTTTCGTCTCGGTGCGAGGCACCTGACGATGGACGGTGTACCGACGTTCCTTTTGTTGCGGAACACATTCGGTCACAGTCACGGTCTTCCATTCGGTAACCATTTGGGGAACCATGACTGTCTTTTCCACAGTCTGGTAAGCCGGGCCACCGGCATATGCGTCGGCCGCACAAGCCCCGTCGGCGCACGCGCCGCCGTAGCAGCTCGCATCGCCACAGGTGTTGCAACTCGCCGTCGCACATGGCATCGGACAACAGCTCCGGCAGCGGCGATGCCAACCTCGGCCTCCCGCTTCCACAGCCGCCGTCGACAGCAGAACAGCTGCCATCGACAATACCAACATTTTTCCTCTCATCTACACTACTCCCCCTTCAGAAAAAAACGTTTATCGTGGGTCACCCACCCACGATTAGAGCCAAATACCCACTGTTTAGTGAAAATGGGACGTTTGGGATAACCTCCCGCCACGTGAAGATGATAAACTGGGAAGCATGAGTTGCAACTGAAATCTGCGTAAACTTTGCCCATTCCCGAACATGAATTCAAACTTTTCCAAATCATCAGCCATCCTCCCTGTTCCTCTGTTAACTGTGTGTCACCTCTTGTTTACAACGGGGGCACTCGCTCAGGTTCAAAAGCTGCCCGAACCTCAAGAACTGCTTGTGATCGCAGAGGAAGGAACCTTGATGATTGGTGATGACCCATCGTCGAAGGTTCCGCAAGGGACCGTTCTCACCACGACGCATCAGCGAGGACCGTGGAACTACATTCCCAGTCTCAAAGGATGGATGCATGACTCGGAACTGGTCTCGTATTCCGAAGCCATCGAATCTTGCACGGAGACCCTTCAGGAGAACCCATCGGCTCAACTCCATCACCTGCGGGGGATCGCCTTTATCGGACAGAAAGATTTCCTGAGAGCCGTTCGCGATCTGGAAACCGCCTACGATCTGGGTGAGAGTTCCATTTCTCTGCACTTCAATATGGCACTCTGCTATCGGAACCTGGAACAATTTCCCGCTGCCATTCGCCAGCTGACATTGATCCTGGACAACTTTCCGGATGAAGGTCGTCCGTATCAGGAACGAGGTGACCTCTTCCTTGAGCAAGGGGATTACCAAGCCGCGCTGAGGGATTTTGATAAGGCTCTCGAACTCGCTCCTCGCTCTCCCGAACTACGAAATGCGCGAGGTGTGGCACTCCGTTTGTTGGGGCGGTACGAGGACGCCATTGCGTCGTATTCCAAAGCGATTGAAGATGATCCAAAATTTGCCGAGGCGTATCTCAACCGTGGTTATGCCCGGAAATCCCTGAACCAGGATCAAGGCGCCCTTGGGGACTATGATCAAGCAATCAAATTGGATCCCACGAATGACGCGAAGAATGAACTCTCCTGGCTCTTGGCCACGTCCCCTCAAGAGTCCGTGCGCAATCCCGAACGAGCCTTGGCACTCGCCAATGACGTCAGCAAGGCGACCAACAATCAAAATGGGGAGTATCTCGATACTCTCGCCGCAGCGCTGGCGGTGAATGGAAAATTTGAAGCGGCGGTCGAAGCGGCCGCATTGGCAGAAACTCTCCTTGCCGGCAATCCGGGAGTCAAACAGGTTCGGGAACGACGTCGGCGCTATGAGAAAAAGCAGACGTTCATCGAAACCCCGGAGGAACGGATCGAATCGGTCCGGACATTCGTTGAAGAGAACGAACAGAGTGAAGAGGAATCCAATTCCGAGTCGTGAGGAATCGCAGTTTCCCGGTCCACATTGCGAGAACCGGGAAACGCGGCCTTTTCCAATTCATCGACTTCCGTGATCGGAAATCGCTTCTCGAAGAACTGGTTCAAACGCGTCCGCGTGTCGAAGGAACCCCAGGTCGTTGGGATGGGAGCCGTCGGTCGTGTCGTCCCGATCCTCGCCCAGCAGTTTCTCACCCTCCAGATAATAGAGTTTCTTCATTCCTGCCTGCCGATGGTGCTCAAATGCGTCTTTCAGCGCCGCTCGACTCGAGGAGTGACGCTCCTCCCGGCCAGGCAAAAACGGCGTATTCGCATACGTCCGATCTTCGACAAGTACGACGGGAGTCTCGGGGCGGGCCTTGCGAAGTTGTGCGACAAGGGGCGCTGCCCGTTCGGCGACTTCCGGTCCCGTCATGTTGGGGAGGCAATCGATCACGTAAACGGCGGGATCGAGTTCGCAGAGGAACTGTCCGACTTCCCGTTCCATCCGACCGTTTCCGGAGAATCCCAGATTGATCACCGGTTTGTCCAACCGCCGACCCAAGATGGCCGGGTGAGGCATTCCCGGACGTGAGGCACACGCCCCATGGGTAATGGACGTTCCGTAAAAGACGATCGGCTTGTCCATTCTGGGCTCAATGGCTTCAAAGCTCGCCCCAGCGGGGATGCCCACTTTCAGGGATTCTGTTCCGTTGTAGAGAGGGAGATACATGGTGTAACCCCGCGCCCCGGGACGGATGCCTGAGATCAATTCCGTCGTCATATGTTGAGCATTCGGGCGGGTCACGGAGAGCCATTTCCACTGGCCGTCATCATCATCCGCATAAAGATCCACACCGGAAACACCGGTCGCTGGCATGTGCGGCATCGCCAGATTCGCCGAAGTCACAGTATAGTCCACCCAAATCGAACTGGCATCTGTCTTGAACCGGGCCAACATTCCTGCCGAATGACGGCTCAAATTCCAGACGGCATCCCTCACGACCCCCTTTGCTCGCTGGGGGAGACGATCGAAATATTTCTCGGTGTCATTCCATCCCTTTCCCTCGATCCCCCAGTCACGGACGTCGTGCCACTGGATCTCTGGATTGTCTTGGCCCCAAGAGAAAGGAACGACCAGTGCCGAAGCCGCGGTCGTCGCGGTGGCAGCGAGAAATTGACGTCGACTGACTTTCCACATGAAAGACTCCGCAGTTGAGAGAAAAATGGCGAGTCAACTCGAAAAATCCATATCCTGACAGACACCAGATTAATCGAACGAGTCCGCCCTGTCAGCAAAGACCGGCTTGCAGTACAAAACCGACACAGGGCCACCCCAGTTAAAAGGGGCGTATCGGTTGCTTGGAGTCCGAGTGGTCGTCAGGACTTTCGCTTTCGTTGTTCGCAGACAATGACAATCCCAGGATCGCGCTTGGTATGACGGAGATTGCCCCCATTCAATCCGATGGCAGTTCAAAGATCAGATGGGAATCCGTAAAAACGACTTTTCTGGAAACATTCCGATTCGGGATCTCAGCCAGAAAAACGCGGCAGCGACGATCTTTGCCTTCCAGTACGGCGATCACCGCCTTGTACTGCTGAGTCTCTCGGAGAAGCCTTCCCGTGACGAAATTTGCCCAGATCGAGATACCGACATGGATTGAAATCGGACCCGCTCCGATTTGCTCGACGACCGCCTCCTCGGTCTGCGCAGTTTCTCTCCACCGAGCGAGCAGTTCCCCTGGAGCCTGCCAATGAGAAACGGGAATGATCGATGCCCGCGTCACGCCGCACCCCACATGGGAGGCAAAATGAATTTGAAGGACGTAGGCACCATCTCCCACCGTCGCAACTTGCGACAACAGAAGACCAGAGATAACCCCACACGCGATGAGGAATGTCAGACCCAGATGTCCGAATTGAGTCCTGTGTAGCATGGTATTGCGATTCCCTGAAGTGCGACTGGGACATCCATCAAATCGAGCGGGAGGGAGTTTTCTGTACGTATGGTCCCTTCGATTTTGTTGGGAGTTCGCCAAAATCGTGTTTCAAACCGGGGTTTTCCGACGCTTGACCGAACCTCGCTGGGCGATTACATTTCGCGATCCTTCGCCGGAAAACCATTGATGGACCGCGCGGGTGTTTTTGTATTTTTAGTAGACGACGGATCCATGCCGACAATTAACCAGCTTGTTCGCAAGCCCCGTAAAAAGCAGACATCGAAGTCCAAAACGCCCTTGCTGGAAGGCTGTCCGCAGAAACGGGGAGTCTGCCTTCAGGTGCGAACAATGACGCCGAAGAAGCCGAACTCGGCGTTGCGGAAAATCTGCCGTGTCCGTTTGTCGAACGGAAAGGAATTGACCGCATACATTCCGGGGGAAGGACACAACCTCCAAGAGCACTCCATTGTGCTAGTTCGTGGCGGTCGAGTGCGTGACCTTCCCGGGGTCCGGTACAAGGTCATTCGGGGTGTGCTTGATACCCTGGGCGTGAACAACCGGAAACAGGCCCGGAGTCGTTACGGAGCAAAGCGTCCCAAGTAACTGTTTGTCGATGCGTCATGAAGGTCTTCTTTTGACGCCGTCTTCCTTGCCGACATCCGAGTGGTTTGTCGTTCACACGATTGAAAAAACTTGTTTTTAGGACGGGTATTTCCCCTCATGGCCAAGAGTTTTACAGCGAGCAAAGATCAATTAAAGCCGGATCCCCGCTATGGATCCAAATTGGTCACGAAATTCGTGAACTGCCTGATGTACGATGGCAAGAAAAGCACGGCTTTTAATGTTTTCTATGACGCCATGGAGATCGTCGAAAAGAAACTTCCCGATGTCGATCCTCTGGAAGCGTTCACAACAGCCGTTGACAACGTGAAGCCGCAGATTGAGGTTCGCTCCAAGCGAGTTGGTGGGGCCACCTATCAGGTGCCGACTCCTGTGAGTGCCCGTCGGCAGCAGGCATTGTCAATCCGGTGGATCCTGGAGGCAGTCCGATCCCGGAAAGGACGCCCCTGCCATCTGTCGCTATCAGATGAACTAATCGCGGCCTACAAGCAGGAAGGAACTGCGATGACCAAACGGGAGAACGTTCACCGGATGGCCGAAGCGAACAAAGCCTTCGCTCACTTCGCCTGGTAAGATTCTCGACAACTTTCAGACGCCTGTCGTTTTCCTTTTTTGGGGATGCGCAGGCGTTTTCTATTTCACTCCTCGGAATTTGCCTCATCCCGGCAATCCCGTAAGATACCGTTCTCCTTGTGAACTTCGCCAAATTTGACGGGTCCCACATGCACTTCAATATGAAGTTGCGAAACCTTCTCAACCGCGGCCCAGTTCCCGTTTGTCTCCTTTGCATAGAGCGTTTTCCATGCCCTCGACGCCCATTGAAAAACTGAGAAACATCGGCATTGTGGCGCACATTGATGCCGGGAAAACGACGACGACCGAGCGAATTCTGTTCTACACAAAAGCCATTCACAAGATGGGGAATGTTGATGACGGAACAACCGAGACCGATTTCGATCCGGAGGAGTCGAAGCGGGGAATTACCATCTATTCGGCTGCGGTGACATGCCTGTGGAAAGACTGTCGGATCAATTTGATTGACACTCCAGGACACGTCGACTTCACCGCCGAGGTGGAGCGAAGCCTGCGGGTGCTCGACGGAGCCGTTGTCGTGTTCAGCGCGGTGGAAGGGGTCGAGGCACAGAGCGAAACCGTGTGGCGGCAAGCCGATCGGTACAAGGTGCCGAGGCTTTGCTTCGTGAACAAGATGGACCGCATCGGGGCCAGTTTCGAGCGGGTGATCGAACAGATGCGAAAGCGGCTCAATGCGAATCCACTGCCGTTGTTTTTGCCAATCGGCGCGGAGCACGGATTCAAGGGGATCATCGACCTCGTCCGAAGGAAGGCCCTGTATTTCGATGCGGAGTCCATGGGCGAGAAGGTTCGCGAAGAGGAGATTCCCGAGGACTATCGAGACATGGCCGAGGAATACCGGAGCCACCTCATTGACACCATTGCCGAACGCGACGAAGCGGCCATGGAGGAATTCTTTGCGAAGGGGGACCTTCCGGAAGAGACGATTCACCGTCTGCTTCGTGACGCGACACTGTCCGGTGATATTCAGCCGACGTTTACCGGGTCAGCTCTCGACTTCATTGGGATTCAACCGATCCTGGATGGAGTCAATCGCTATCTGCCGAGTCCCGTCGATATTTCGGCCGTGAAAGGGATCAATCCCAGTCCGAAGAAGGGGGAGTCAACGGAGATCGAGCGGCACCCCACAAATGACGAGCCTTTGACCGCTCTGATCTTCAAAATCGTCGCGGACAAACATGCCGACCTGTGTTTTGTTCGTGTCTATTCCGGCATTCTCAAGTCGGGAACCCGGCTTCTGAATTCCCGGACTGGAAAAAAGGAATTCTGTAGTCAGATCTGGCATATCCAGGCCGACTCACGGGAAAAGATCGAAACCGACCAGGTCGAAGCCGGGGATATCTGCGGAGTGATTGGCCCCAAAGACGTCGTCACGGGTGACACACTCTGCGAACAAAAGCATCCCATTCTGCTCGAGTCGATCACCTTTCCCGAGACGGTCATCTCGATGGCGGTTGAACCCGATTCCAGCGGGGACAAGAAAAAACTCGAAGACTGCCTGGTCCGGTTGTCCCGGCAGGATCCAACCTTCAAAGCCCAGGTCAACGAGGAAACCGGTCAGACGATCATTTCTGGGATGGGGGAACTCCACCTGGAGATTCTCAAAGAGCGACTGCACCGCGACTTCAATTTGAATGTCAAAGTTCACAAGCCCCGTGTCTCCTACCGGGAGACCGTTCAAGGAAAATCCGAGGCGGAGGAGCAGTTTCAGCGATCCACGCAAGGGGAATCGTCTTTTGCCAGCGTCAAGGTTCGGATCGAACACTTTGATTCTCCGCAACCGATAACCGTTGTATCGGCGTTGAAGCCGAATACCCTCCCACCGGAACTCGCCAGTGTCGCGATTGAAGCGGTCCGGGATTCGGCGCAGTCCGGGGGAATCCTGGGGTACCCGCTCCTGCAGGTAAAGTTCACCATTCTGGATGTGGGTTACCGGGTCGGGGAAACAACGGAAGAGGCCCTGCGGGCGGCGGCCAGCCACGCGGTTCAGTCGGCACTCAGCCAAGCCAAAATCGGCCTGCTCGAGCCCATCATGAAAGTGGAAGTGGTGACGCCGTCGGAGTTCGTTGGGAACATTCAGGCGGACCTCAATCAACGGCACGCAAAAATTTTCAACAGCGAGCATCGGGACCATCTCACAGCGCTTCAGGCCGAAGTCCCTTTGGCGAACATGTTCGGGTATTCATCCCATGTCCGGAGCCTGTCCCAGGGGCGCGCATCGTATTCCATGGAACCGATGAAATATGACCTTGCTCCGCAAGCCGTCCTCAACGAGATGTTGGGGAATTATTAACGCGGATAATCTCAGGGCAGGGGCCACAGTTCACGAATTGATCGCCCCGGAACGGTATTCCTCACGAATTTCGTCGAAAGCGTGATGCCCCGTTTCTCATCATGGTCCGGGGTTTGGCGGTCTTCCTGTGTCAACATCCAGTCGGGTTGACCAGTCGGGTTGGCGGAACTCCCCAAAAAAGGTGGGGCATCGAGCTCTTTTCTGAGTTTCCCTAAGCCACCAATCGCAAAAGGCACGCCTGTTCGGCGTGCCTTTGTCAGCGAAGGATTCGACTTATGGGATTCAAAAATCCAACCGAAGTGAGACTATTTCTCCTCTCCTCCCCCCATCATTTGCTGTTCGTAATCCGTGCTTTGCTCAAGCTGCTCCATTTCCTCGTTTCCCTCATCATTCGTTTCGGGAGCCCCTCCGCAGCCTGCGAGGGAACAGG
>JAGQQQ010000716.1 GCA_020426125.1 Planctomycetaceae bacterium | reverse complement strand
GCAACCTGCTCGAGTTCCTGACCAAGAAGGGGAAATACGTCCCGCTCGACCTTCGAAAAGCCGTGACCGTCGTCAGTACGAAGCCCATGTTCTACGGGGTGAGTCCCGTTGAACGTCTCATCTTCGATGACTGGAGTCCCAAAACGGTTGGCAAGGTTCCCTACGTGCTGATTGATCCCAAAGGGGACCGCGTGCCGAACACGATTATGCTTCATGGCCCTCAGGGCGAAATCCCGCCGACGATGCCCAAAGAAGTGACGATGCCGGTGAACGCTCCCGCGAAGGCGATTCATATTTTGGGCGGGATCCGCGGTTGGTCCTTCCCCGCTCAACGGGAGCAAAGCACGTCCATCCGTGTCCGTTTGCACTACGCTGACGGCACAACCGAAGACCACGATCTCAAAAACGGAGTTCACTTCGCGGACTACATTCGCCGCATCGACGTTCCCGGTTCTGAATTCGCCTTCGACCTCGACGGCCGTCAGATTCGGACGCTCGCCATTGAGCCGAAGCGATCAGACGAAGTGATCACGCAGATCGATCTGGTGAAAGGCAATAACGACCGTACGGCTCCCATTGTCATGGCGATCACGGTGGAAACCCCCTAATTGAGGATCCTCAGGAATGTCGCGGGGGTGCGGTCTCAGCGAGTGTCAGACACTTCGAAAAATGTGGAGTTGTTGCCGGATGGATTTTCATCTGGTGACTCCCCCTTGCTGATGCAGAGAATTCGTCTTCTGGCGAAAAGCCCTTGAATGTCGCAATCAACTCCCGCGGTGAGAATCCTCGTCGTGTCAGAGAACTGGTTCTGACTTTTATTGTCCCATGAGAAAAGCTCCGCGATTCGCGGAGCTTTTATTCAATTCGCGGTCATGAAGTCCGGATCGGCACCAGAAAATCGATCTGTCACGTACCGGGCGACACACTCCAATCTCGAGACGATCACATCATGGGTACTCAGGGAACGTATAGTCTTCGCAATCACAAACTCCAAAAGGAACAACAGGGTGGGTGTCGAGGATCCAGACGCACTGGCATGTCCCCTCGAAGAACTCACAGGCGCTCTGGTGATGATGCAAAGCCAGCACCGTGAAGCTCGCCTCATCGATGCAGCCTGCCTGGCTTCCTTCCGACCAGTCGAAGTAGCAGTAACCCGACATCGGCGACCCGTACCCATCCACTTGCCCACAGTCCGAGAACTCTGAGGGCTGGCATTGCCACCAGGAACCAATTTCGCAACTTGGATTGAATCCGGGATCGTTTTCCCGTGGTGGGCGCTGATGCGCCGGAAGGCACTCGGCCGGGCCGTAAGGTGGAGCTGGATCGCAATCCTCGGGATCCACCGCATAGGAATTGGCCGCCATGCCTGAGAGCGTCAAGATTCCGCCCCCCAGGACCAGCAGCACCGCAAAACACCTTCGACAAATCATCACTCTTCCCCCTTCCGGTAAAATGCCTGGCAAGCCAGACGGCAGGCTGATCACCTGGGGCGTTGCCAGAGATAAATTCCGATGCCGATGAGAACCAGACCGTTCAAAATCAGCAGGAATGGTGTCCAGTATTTCCAGATTGACGTTCCCACTTCAACCTCGCTGGGCGGAATCGCGTCCGCGACTGTCGGGGAATTCTCGATGGGAGCACGACCCGCGAAAAAGAATCCCACATCGGAAACGGGTTGGCCGAATCGCCCGCCTTGGCTCGGCTCTTGGCGAAGGTCGTGCCAGCTCCAGCCTGTTGGGGCGTTCATCACGAACAATTCTGGAGAGAGGTCCGAGTTGAAGCTCGCCTTGGTCACGAGCGTGAGAATCACCTGGGTCACCAAGTTGTTGTGTACGTCAAGTTGCGCCCGAACAGCAGGGAACTTGACCCCCCCTGGGTAGGAGGTGTATTGCTCTGACAGCTCCACCCGGACCAGTCGATTTTCCGGCATGGCAACTCGGTTCCAGCGTCGAGGTAAGAGGCTCTCTGCATCCACTTCGACCCAGGAACCGTCCCCCACTTCCAGTTTGTCATTCGCGGGATTCCACCCGCCAATCCGGATGATACCGGAATCGGAGGTCACCCAGGCGTTCTCCGGATATTGAATTTCATCCGGAATGGGCCGAAACCACGAGAGTTGCGGGTACCAGATCAGGCACCGCCCGCGAGAGTATCCGTGAATCGAACGATTTTCGACGTCTCGAAAGAGGTGAAGCCCGTCCCTGAGCAGGTGTTCCGTCGTGGAGTCGATGGACCGTTCCCAGTCCCCCTGAACGAGCAGGTGCTGGGAACGGGAGGCAAAATTGCGATTCAGGGTGGCCTGCTCAGATTTTTCCAGAAGCTCCGGTCGGACAATCTGGAGAATGGAATCGACCGAATGATCGGGGTTGAGCGGGTCCAATTCACGAATGGCGTTGACCACTTCGTCAACATCCACGGATGCCAGTTTATCTGGTTTCAGGATGACTCGAACGTATTCAACGTCTGCGGACGCAACTTCCGAACGGTAGCCCCTCCAGGTCGCGACAGCATTAGTGCGAGAGGAATCCGCAGAGTCAACGGCCTCGCAAGTTGGCGATACGAGAAAAACACTAATCGCAACGATTGAATGGAAAATCTGAACCATCACAGAACGTGGAGTCAATTGGGCGATCACTAGCAGCCTTTCTACGCAAATCTGGAAGGAAACACGCAAGGTGAGGCGCGTTAACGGCAACGTTTCAGACCTTTTTTCTTAAAAATTCGCGTTTTCGTGATTTTGTACGTTCTTTTTTTGGCCTTCGTGGATTCTTGCAGCCGGAGGGAAAAGGCCCTTCGCGGAACTCACAATTGAAAGGCTAAAAAAATGACACAAAAGTGGCCCCGCTACCCGTACGCGCTGATTTGCACCTTCTTGATTTCACTCTCGTTCGGACATTCGGAGGGGAAAGCCGAGGATAATCTAAATGATGCGTCACCGCCAACAAGCATCGAGTCTCTGTTTACGTCTTTTGTCGGCACGATGACGCCTTCTGAATTTGCGAATTTCGCCCTTGCACTGTTCACGAACACGGGCGATTCCAGCTTTGATGACCCAGCGTACACGGGCGAAGGCGATTTGTCTTCAACTCAAGGAGAATATGAGGAGTTTTTTGACGCATTTGCTGATGGACTCGAACTCGCGGACGCCTACAGCGAGTTCTGGGACGCGTTCTTCCTCACGGAATCCGAAGTTGCTCCAGCGCCTAGCAATGAGACTGGTACTGACGATCCGATTGACGTCGCCGACCCGGCAATCAACGAATACGAAGAGTTCTTTGATGCCTTTTGATGCTTTTGGACAATTCATTGACTTGCAACTTGGGTCGATCGGTCAAGGCGAGCGAAAGTTTCATTGATCGTCTCAATTTCGCCAGGGGGGGCATTGCGGTGCAATGCTTCTCGTGTAACGACGAGTTTAATCGCGGACTTCTGTCGTTCATCAATGATATGCCAATACTTATGGGCATAAATCATGAATGGTCGAGGATCAACTTTGTTTCCGGAAACTTCGGCATTTTTAGCACTCATCATCAACCTCGCTCGTTCGGATAACTCTAGTGCAATTGGGTCTCGTAAATCAGGCGGAAGCAAACCGAGGAGTTCGTTAGCTTTTTCAAAATCCAAATCCTTCACATGGTTGTATGCCTGGGACGCCAGGTGTCGACACTCGTCGATTTGTGCGGTTGAAGTCGAAGAGGACACCCTTCTGTCAGATTCGGATACTGTCGAGCCTCGAATGTCGCTGAGGGAGAATACGGAAAAAGCACAAAGGCAAAAAAGCAGAGAAACGTACCAAATAGCCCTGGACAACGCGCCGGACAGAAATGTTGCCGTAAGCAGTTTTAATATTTTGCTCTGTGGGTGCGGTGAAAAACAGAACAAGCGAAATAATCGCGTTATACCGAGTGTGAGGACATCAACAATCGCATTTGCCTCGCACTCATCTAGGAGCGTGACGTAGGTGGCGAGAAGAGAATAGTAATCGTTCCATACCGAGAGAGATGTTGACACGTCCTCATATCCGGAGTTTGAGAGAGTTGGATTGAGGAATCGTCGCGTCACACGAATTGAACCGACGTCGAGGCTCGAACGTGCCCCCTCGAAGTCGATCAGGACGGCATTCCCAAATTGGTCAACAACAATATTATCAGGCTTGATGTCACAATGAATGACTGCTTTCTCATGAAGATACTGGACGATGTGGTATACCTGTTTTATCAGCTTTTGGATTGCGAATACGCGTTGCACGACTCCAAATTCGGAAAGGTATTCGCTTACACTCTTTTCGCCGTTGTATCGCGTGATAAGAATTTCGCTACCGCTGCTCGTTTGGACGACTTCCACGAACTGTGGAATTCCGGAGTGTTGCAGGTGGCTAAGAACAATCGCCTCGCGCTCAGCATTTCTACTTTGTTTACCGACGAAAAAAGACCCTCGGCGGGAAGTGTGTTCCGCAAGCCAGACGGAAGCTTCATGCTTTCGCGACAATTTGCGAATCATTCGATAATTCCCGACGACTTCGCCTTCGCTAAGGTTCGAGCTCGGAAAATCATCGTTGAGAATCGGAAAGAGTCGCAGAAAGTCCGACAGATTGGATCCACATGTCGACGATTCGTTATCGAGGGTCAGCTGAACATTGAGTTCTTCTTTCATGATGCTGGCTCCGCAAAGTGGACAAAACCTTCTTCGATCGTAGCAGGCTCAATTGTACGGAACGGCGAGTTGTATTTGTTGCTTCAGCGATTTCGTGCAACGTGTATCCGGACAGAGTCATCATTAGTGTTTGAAAATCATCAACCCCAAGCAGCGCGGAGCACCTGTCGACGAAGTATCCGGCATCGACGCTGTCGGACGGAGTCTCTTCAGCGGTGCGGATGGTCGCAGATAGTTCCCGGACGGCACGTCTCGAGTAGTGCAGTTCTCGCAGTAATTTGAGCGTTTCATTCGCGGCAGAACGCATTGCATAACGTTCAAAATCAGCAGTCACCATCTCGTCGAGTTGGTCTTTTTGTCGCAACAATCCTTCGAACGTATTTTGGAGCAGATCGCTTGTATGGCCAGTGCGATAACCGCTCTGATCGTGCATGCGTAGCGCGCTCAGTCGTTTTTGTATCACGTATCTCAAAACACCGGCGAAGCGTTCAACACGGTCTTCGAATTTTTTACTCACGCTGTCGCCTCCAAAAAAGGTGTACGAACGATGCACGCGGTTGAAGGTAAAGACCGTCCAGGGCAGAAGGTCAAACGAATCCGACGCCTCTTACAGATTCTCGAATTGCTCGAAACAAACGCGACTTTCAACGCGACCGACATCGCTGTCTTTCTCGGTGTGTCACGGCGTACGGTTTTTCGCGACTTTCAGACTCTTCAGCGGGCTGGGGTTCCAATACTTTATGATGAGGAAACTCAGAAATACCGGTCCGTTCGCCTGGAAACGCGTACTCGTCGATGCTTTTCGCATCGCGACGCCATCATTTTCGCTATTCAACTCCTCGAACGTGAGTGTGAACTCATCGAAAGTGGTGATTCGAAAGCGGCTAGTGTGATTAATCAAGCCGTTCGGGAACTTCCAATCGTGTTCCGTGAATTTCACTCCACTCTCCATTCTAAGGTTTTGCGGATCATTGTCGAGTACAATCCGCTGCAAAACAAACCACAACAAATGGGGAAGGTGTATGATCTTGCGACAGCAATTTGTCTTGGTCGCCGGGTTCGAATGACTCTCGACCTGTTTGGTGGAACTGTTCGAACGCTGATGACCCCGCACGTACTCGCATCGTCGGACGATTGTTGGTGGGTCTATGGGAGGTCGTCTTATCATGCGAAAGATGTCCCGTTCCCCCTGGATCGAGTGACTTGCGATGAGTTCGTTGACATAGGAGAACGGCCCGGAGAACGCTTGCGTTTTTTGGCGCCGCTTATTGAGAAGAAATGTGAGAGAGTTCTGAAGATGTATATCGAGGGGTAAAAACGATAAGAGTCGCTGTTTCTCTGGTGGACGTGGACCTGGATTGGGCTGCGAAGTGTTGCCATTCCAGGATTGGTGTGTCATTACTTAAAGGTGAGTAATAACTATGCAATCTTTGCGGGGAACGTTTTTGGGAGGGATGTGGGTGGTGGCCATCGGGATGCTGGCTGTCGGGGTGTTGGCTGTGGCTCAGGAGGAGTCTGGTGGGATGGGGGAGGTGTTGGGGGAGAAGGAACGGAGGGGGCCGTTGCCGACGTACTATGGGCAGATCGGGGTGACGGATGACCAGCGAGAGAAGCTCTATGCGGTTCAGGATGAGTATGAGGTTCAGCTGGAGGCGCTGCGGCAGCAGTTAAAGAAGGTTGTTCGAGAGCGAGACCAGAAGATGGAGGAGTTGTTAACTCCGGGGCAGCAGCTGCGATTGAAGGAGCTTCGAGAAGCGGCGAAGGCGCGGGCTGAGCGGAAGGAAGGGAAGGGAGTGGAATGAAGGGGCCGGGCGGATTGTGGTCTATGAAGGGAGACGGCCGGGGGGACGGAGTTTAGCTAAACCATTCCTCGAAGTTTTCTTAGGATCCATTCCCCGGTCAGGACCAGGGTGAAGAGGAGGAGCAGGGGCCAGCCGTCCCAGAGATTCTGGCGGCGGACACGTTGGAGATCCTGGGGGAGCCCCTGAGTCGCCAGGAGGGTGAGGAAGTCTCCGAATTCCTCTTGGGGGATGACGGTTCCGCCGGTGATGGCGGTGAGTTGTTCGAGGAGTCCGGGGTCGGCCGCGGGGTTATCGAGTTCGATGTCTCGGGAGTCCACGACGAATCGGGTGAGTTGGGAGAGTCCGAGAGATTGTCCGTTGTGGGTGCCCTGGACGCGGACCCAGTAGTCGCCAGGGGTGTCAGCTCCGGTGAAGGAGGCGATGCCCCCATCGCCGAAGGTTTGGGGTGAGACGGGTTCGGTGTTGCCGTCTGGTTTGGTGACATCGACGGTGAAGCTGGCTTCTGGGATGGGGTTTCCGTCGTCGTCTTGGGCGCCGAATTCGATGGGGATTTTGGAGAGGGGGGGGAAGTTTCGGGGTTCGACGCGGACCCAGACGTTTTGTTCGGATTCGAATTCTTTGTGGGCGAGCCAGAGGACGAGTTGTTGCCAGAAGCGTTGGTGTTCGGATTCGTAGCCGTGGAGGTACCATTTCCAGGTTTCGTCGAGGGCGAGGGCGAGGACGCGGCCAGCGCCCGTTTCGTTGATAAGGAGGAGGGGATCTCCGCCGGGCGTCTCAGCCAGGACGTCGACGGCTCCGGATTTGGGGGTCAGTCGATTGGCTCCTTGCAGTTCGGGAAGGGATTTCCAAAGCCGGTCGGCGTTGGTGGAACCCGACAGGCGCATGAGATAGTGGTTGGAGCGTCCGGCGACGGGGAGCATGCGGATGGGTTTGTCCCATTGGCTGTCCGTTGCGATGACGTCTGGGGGGACTTCTTCGGCGATGGACATTTTGACGGGCAGCAATTCGGCAAGCGGGGTGGTGGCATACCCTCCTGGTCCGAAGTTGTGGAGGCCGCCGATCATGCCGAGTCCGGCTCCTTCCTGGACTCGCTGAGCCAATTCCGTCAGGAAGCTGCGGTTTCCGTTTTGGAACGCGGATGCCGGGATATCTCCGATTAGATAAACGTCGTAAGCTCCGGGTTCGAAGAGTTGGGGGTTGAGGACGGTTTCTCCGGTCAACCGGCCGGGAAGGATGACTTGGGTATCCAGTTGAATCCGGGCGGTTTCGTTGAGGCGGCGGAGAAACTTTTGCTCGGGGCGGGGAATGTCGAAGTAGGCAACGCGAAGGCCCCCTTTGCGGACACTGATGAGCGTTTCCAGACGATTGTTGCTGATCCGGATTTCATTGTCCTCGGGGACGACCTCGGCGGCGATTTTGTATTCTCCGGCTTTCTCGGCAACGAATGACAACTCCACGGGGATTGTGACCGCATTTTCCCGGGTCTGGAGATCACGGAACGGGCGGGCCTCGCCGGAGATGGGAATCTCTTTGAGCGGACCGGATTCTCCGGGAGATTTTCCGGTTCGGTCTTCGATCAGGAGGCGGACCCGAACTTTTTTTCCGGCGGCTCCCAAGAGTCGAACCTGCATGCGCACGGGGACGGTCTTGCGTTCGAAGGTCA
>JAGQQQ010000715.1 GCA_020426125.1 Planctomycetaceae bacterium | reverse complement strand
AGATACACCGACGAGTTCGACGGAACGACGGGATTGGGCGGAATGGAAATCTGGATCCCATTGGCTTCAAAGCCTCAGGAGTTGGAATGACAAACCATCGATCTTTCGCGGCGCCAGGTTTTTGGCAAAGAGTCAACCCGGGAATTCGTCAATTGTCTGGGATTAATAATGTGAGAACTGTTTGGAGAATTCCACCGTGCGTGTTTCGGAGCGAAACGGTGTTCCGGCCTGATTTGAGATGAGACGTCTTGGCATGAGGCCGATCGGTGAGATCTTGATCATGACCGCGTTCGAAGCCTTCGTCCGCTCTTCACCCCTGGAAGCTGGAGTGAATGGAATCCCCAAAACCAACGCCCCCTGCACGATTGTCAACTTCTTAGATCGGTTCTCGGCAATGGGAGCACTCAGAGCCGGGTCAAAATAGGTTGTCGCCATCGGTATCTTTTCGTTTCCGATTAAAGAGGAATCCGAAGCCCATCAAACGCAAGTTGCACCCCTTTGGGCAGTTCACGGTTTGTTTCGTCGTGGTCGAGCGAGTGAGAGATATGCGTCAGGTAGGTCTGTTTGGGGCGGACCCGATTGACGACTTCGAGAGCCTGTTCGATGTTGAAATGCGTGGGGTGTGGCTTATGTCGGATTGCGCCGACGATCAAAACGCGGAGGTCATCGAGTAACGGCCAGCTGCTCTCCGCGAATCCACTCGCGTCGGTGCAGAAGGCGACGTCATTGATGCGGAAGCCGAGAATGGGGAGTTGGCCATGCAGCACGCGGATCGGCTGGACCGTCAGACCGCTGAGATGGAAAGGCTCCTCGCCGATCCGTTGAAATTGCAACCTCGGGCGCGAGTGTGGAGCGGTGTAGTTGTCGTCAAAAGCATAGGCGAACGTTCGTCGTAGCGTCTCTTCGACCGGTTGTTCGCAATACAAAGGGACCGGGTCCGGGTGACGGAACCCGAAGATGCGGAGATCGTCCAGTCCGAGAATGTGGTCGGCATGAGCGTGAGTGAACACGACTGCGTCAATGTCGCGGATCCCCTCGCGAAGCATTTGAATCCGGAGTTCGGGGCCGGTGTCGATGAGAAAGCCCCGTTCGCCATTTTGGACCACAACTCCGCTCCGGGTGCGGTAGTTCTTCGGATTGTCGGACATACAGACCGGACAGTCGCAACCGATCATGGGGACGCCCATGCTGGTGCCGGTCCCCATGAGAGTCAGAAAGGGTTCGTTCGCGGTCTCGGTCATGTCGCTTCGTCAATGAGTTCAGAAACGCCGTCAGCCGTGACGAGCAACATCCGATCGGTCAGCGGGTGGTCCGTCTGCTCAAAGTCTTCGCGAACCCGTTGACGCATGTGAGTGACAAGATCCGGAATCTTCGAAGAGACGGCGACAAAGAAATCCCGTCCAGGAACACCGACGACGAGATCGCTTTCGGCGACTTCGCGCAGTTGATTCAAAAAAGAATGACTCAACAGCCGCACGGTGTTGTACGTGTCCGGTTTCCCAGGCATCAACATCGACGGTTCTCCTTCTTCTGACGCGGCGACGGCCATCTCCATCGGCTGCCTTTCGAAATAGCTGTGGAGATTGTCCAGGGCAATCTCGTGCAGCATGTCATGCGTGATCCCCCAGGTCTCAAGCAGTTCCTTTCGCACATACCAGTAAGCGTTGGTCTCGTCCACGACATACAGGACGACCAGCCCCGCCACCCAGGGTTCGCCGATGATGTCCTGAAACTTCTCCTGCCAGACATCCTCGGGATAGAGCATCGGCATGAGGCGGTCGCGGACCATCTCCAAGGGAGGCGACGTCTCCTGCTCTCCCCAGCCCTGCACTTGGACGGCCGTCGTCATCGCGGGGAGGACGATCTTTTCGAACTGACTCGGATCGCGGAGATAGGCCCGGTAGAAGTTCGCGAGATTGAGGAGTGATGTTTCCAGTTTTAACTGAAAGTCATTCGTCAGTTCCGATTTGAGCAACGGGAACTTTTGCCGTGCCAGGTCGAATACACGGCGAGCGAACACCTCAGGGGGATCGGCGGGTTGGTCCGAGACTGCCATCCCTCGCAGCATCATCCGGACCATCGATTCCAGTTCGGGGTCGCGTTTGCCATCGTGCAGGAGGGTGACAACGATCAGCAGTTGAGATTCCCGAAAGGCCCACATCCGCCAGGCTCGCCAGCGTGCGGGCTTCCAAAGCTTGCCGAGCCAGCGATGTCCCCCTTCCAGGACCGCTTCCCCTTGCATGCACTCAACGACATGGGGAATGGCGTCCTCCGACGCTCGAATCGCCTTGCGGGACTTGGGAAATTGTCTGACAATCTCTTCCAACCCTGGCAGCACTTCGGCATCGTCCTGATCCAACCAAACGGTGTTGATCGCCAGCAGCGCTCCGCTTTCCGGTGGCCTCAAAGCATAGGCCCCTTCTCGTTCCTCCGCCGTCCAACTGGGGGGATACGGCAATTCAAACCAGTTTGCCGGTCCGTGCAGCGATTGCCAATGATCGGGTGTGTTGGAACTCAATTCACATTCTCTTCTGGCTCGCAATCCATCTTTCGGATTATCCCGGTTTGTGAACCCACCGTCGAGGGTGGCGTCGAAATCTTCCTTTCGCGAGTTGCCTCAAGACACCTCGATGGAGCCCCGATCAACAATGTGCCGTCAATCCGCTTTGTCGCGTAAGGAGTGTCCGATCACGAACAGGATCACAGCGACCAAGGTCATTGTTGGCATCATCAACAATGGAAATCCGAAGTCCAGTTGCCAGACGATCAGCAACGGCGGAATGACCAAAGCAATGAACTGCAGTAAAAAACCGACCGTGTTGCGAACCGATTTCACTCCGCAAGCCTCTTTCTCCACGCCGCAACGAATCTCCTGGAAGACCGTTCTCCACGGAAAATCGCTGCACAACTTGTCCTGAGCCGCTACCATAGAGCATCAGATTTCCGAAAGTCAAAGACACGCGAATGTCGACGCAATCTGGGACGGCGGTGCCCCGAGGGCACCGGCTAAACAGCTCAAACCTCCGAGACCGTCCGATGTGGTTTCCGCTCTCCCACCCTACCCCCTGACCCCTACTCTTCATGTCCCGTGTTGTTCTCGCAATGAGTGGCGGCGTTGACAGCTCCGCCTCGGCTTGGCTCCTCAAAGAGCAGGGGCACGAGGTGATTGGTCTGTTTATGCGCTCGGGAACGACCGAGGACTCCTGCGATATTGAACAGGGGGGACTGCCGATCCTGAACTCCAAGGCACACAAGCAGGGTTGTTGCAGCGCGTCCGATGCGGCGGATGCCCGGCGTGTCGCGGACGCCTTGGATATTCGTTTCCATGCTCTCAATTTTGCCGACGCCTTCGGACAGATCAAAGATTATTTCGCGGATGAATACCTCTCAGGACGGACGCCGAATCCGTGTGTGATGTGCAACATCTGGCTGAAGTTCGGCAAACTCTGGGACTTCGCCCAACAGGTCGGAGCGGAATACATTGCTACCGGACATTATGCCCAACTGAAGTCGCTTCCCGGCCAGCCTCAGCCCGGCCTCTTTCGTGGTCTGGACCGGAAGAAGGACCAGTCGTACGTCCTGTTTGGGATCGAATCGGAACTTCTCGATAAGATTCTGTTCCCCGTCGGAAGTTTTGAGAAAACGGTACTTCGCGAGCTTGCGGCCAAAGCCGGCATCAAAACCGCCGACAAGCCCGATAGCCAGGAGATCTGCTTCATTCCCGACAACGACTATGGCCGCTTCTTGCACGACTACCGAGGACCACAGGAGACGGCTGGGGAGTTCGTTGATCCTGAAGGAAACATCCTGGGGGAACACCCAGGGTATGAACATTTCACCATTGGTCAGAGACGTGGCTTGGGAGTTACGTTTGGAGAGCCCCGATTTGTTATTCGGATCGAACCGAAGTCGCGTCGCGTGGTACTGGGCACCCATGACGATCTGGGGCAGACGGAGTTGACGGCCGACCGCCTCAATTGGCTGACTCCCGACATCCGGTTCCCCTTTCAGGCGACCGCACAGATTCGCTATCAGCATACCCCAGCAGAGTGTACCGTCGATCTGATTGACGATCACCAAGTCAGAGTTCAGTTTACCGAACCACAATTTGGCGTTGCCCCGGGACAGGCCGTCGTATTCTACAATGACGATCAAGTCCTCGGCGGCGGCTGGATCCAGAATCCTCCGAGCATCTGACCCCTGGCCCCCTTCGCCTCGACTCACCCCGTCTCCGTGCTGCGCCACAGATACCAGCAGGCGATGGTGGCATACGGTCGCCACGGCTCGGCGATCTGTTCGCATTCCATGCGTTTGGGCAACTCAGGTAGGCCATAGAGATTGCGAATCGCCGACTGAATTCCCAAGTCCCCATGCGGCAGGACATCGGGCCGCCCCAAAGAGAACATCAGGAACATCTGAGCTGTCCAGACGCCGATCCCTTTGACCTGAATCAGCTGTTCAACCACGTCGTCGTCTGAGTCTCGATGCAGCCGATGAAGCGGGAGACTCTTGTCGAGCACATGTTCCGTCAGAGAACGGACATACCCCAGCTTCTGCGGGGAGACACCACAAGCTCGAAGCTCCTCGTCACTCATCGCACCGATTGCCTCCGGCGTCATTCGATGGGAGGGAACCGCGTCCTGGATCCTTCCCCAGATCGATCTCGCCGCACTGCTGGAGATCTGTTGACCAATGATCGCGCGGAGCAGCGACTGATATCGATTCGTCTCGCATTTCAATCGAAACGGCCCCACCTTGTCGATCACCGCCGCCAGCGTCGGGTCCCGTTTTCGAAGCTGAGTGATCCCGGCGAGAGACAGTTCCGCATCAAGTCGCTGAGGCATGGCTTCCGTGAATCTCCATTCGAAAAAGACAATTGAATTCGATGACAAAGCGTTCCAAACAACTCCGCACGATCCGCGACCATCCGCCCAATCCGATTCCTCCGCGTTCGATTTCCCTGTCATCAGACTTGCAGATTTGCGACACACTCGCGATTCGTCATTTCAAGGCTTTACGCCTTCGACGTCAACGACAATCATGACTGTCTGGACTCTCATTGATTTCGAAAGTCACACCCGCAGCCGGGAGGGCTGGCGGCTAAACGGAGGGCCAATGTCGCGCTGTCCAAGGATTTCCCATCGCTGCGGAGTTGTCTCGAATGCTACGAATTGTGTCCGTTGTCCTCGTCCTGTTGTTACTCCCGACCCTTGCGAGCGCCCAGGTCATCGCCGACTTTAATGGCCAGTCGTACGACGGTTGGACCGCCGAGGGGAATGCGTTTGGCAATCGTCCGGCTCAGGGGACGCTGTCGGACCAAATGGCCGTCACCGGGTATGAGGGTGATGGCCTCGTCAACTCCTACTTCGATCGAGACGGCTCGACAGGCACACTCACCTCACCAGAGTTTACCATCTCGGGGAACTTTCTTTCGTTTCTCATCGGCGGCGGCGACCTCTGGGATCAAGTCGGCGTCGAACTCCTCATCAATGGCGAACGCAAGCACGCCGCGACGGGCAAAAACTCGGAGAATCTCGACTGGCGTTCCTGGGACGTTCGCCAACTCCAAGGACAACGGGCTCGGCTTCGGATCTTCGACCACGCCACCGGGAGTTGGGGACACATCCTCATCGATGAGATCGCGTTCACCGAGACTCCACTCGAACGTCCGGGGCTGACTCGCCCGGATGACTACCGCAAAGGTCCCCGCTACTACCGCGAGCAGTACCGCCCCCAGTTTCATTTTACGCCCCAGTTCAAT
>JAGQQQ010000714.1 GCA_020426125.1 Planctomycetaceae bacterium | reverse complement strand
AACGGAAACTGGTTCGTGATCACATAGTAGTAGATTCCCTGAGGGTATTCGGGTGTCACTCCGACTCTTCCATTGTATTCGTCGAGATCTCCGAGCCCTTTCATAAACTCGTAGTCTTGAACGAACGTGCCATCGAACCGCCCTCCCGGGCTTCCCACAGGCCGCGGCCCAGAGCGGAGGCGGTAACTCGACTTCAACTCCCGAATTTCACTTTCAGAGTTCAGTGGTTCTGAGTACGCTCGCGGAGCATAAATCGGAAACCCATCGGCCGCGTATCCCAGCAGCAACATGGAGACTGCGTTGCCGCCGAGTTGTTCCATCAATGCGTTGGGGACACCGTGGTAATGGTACGCCCCGGTTGGTTGAACATGGGCATTGCTCTCGTCCAAACCCAAATCGATTTTTCCGGACAAGGCTTCGTAATTCCATCCCGACCGCGGATCCCGCCTCCAAAACTCCGCCGTCCCCGGGTCGAAGACGACGCCGTTCAATGCCACTCCCATCAGAGGGGGAGGCGAAGGAAGTCGCCGATCAGACCTTTCGTTGGCATTTGAATCATCCGTTTCCTGTTTTGGTTGAGGATTGATGGGAACGCGAAAAACGTAAGATTGAGGACGGATGGAATTCGGGTTTCCGCGGTTCGGAAACTGACCCGTTTCGTGATCGGGGATGCCATTCGCCGTGATATACCGGAACCCGTCTCGGATCTCGATTGACACTCGATTCGAAGTTCCCGGGGCAAAAGCGACAAACTCCGTCGGGACGCCGTCATGCCCGTTTCCAGTTCCGTGAATATGGGGATGCGGACCATCGTGTCCCCAACTGGCTCCGGGGAGAACTAGCAATTCGATTTGCAGACACCAGACGAAACTGAGTCGGATCCATTTCATATGCATTCTCCCATTGAGTGTTCGTTGTCAGAAAGCAGAGACGAAGCAGACCGAACACAACGCTCGCCTCATCACGATGCCAACGACATAGAAACGAGATTCCTGAGAATCCTCAACCTCGCAATTCCTCAAATCGCCAGTGATCGCTCAAGCCCAAATTCTGTCAACATCAGGGACGTCAACGGCGTCACTTTCCACAGATTCGTGAATTTTTCCGAAAGATCCGAGGAAAGATCGATTCGCATCGGGGAACCAGCCACCTTTGGCGATTGTCACTCGTCACGGGGAAAGGTAAAATCTGACAACTTTTGCGCGTCAAAGCGGCTCCTCCGGTCGCGAGGGAGCGGCGAGGATTCGCAAGCGACCGAGGAGAGTGCATGATCGCATCAGCACCAGCTTCGCCACCGCATCGGGATGCCGATGGCCCCCGCGTTCGTTCGCGGAGGGGACCGTCCGCAAGCTTGCAGGCCAGTGTCTTGGCTCTCAATCGGAATTTCACCGCCGTGCAGGTGATCTCCGCGAAGCGCGCCTTCTGCCTGATTTACAAGGAACTCGCGGAGGTTGTTCACGTCGAGAACAACCAGTTCTGCTCATACGACTTCTCCGGTTGGCTGGAACTCTGTCAACTCAAGCTGGAGATGGGCGAAAAGGCGGACCACGAGGACTGGATTCAAGCGGTCAACTTCGAGATCCAGGTTCCACGAGTGATCCGGCTGACCAGTTATGACCGAATCCCTCAGAGTACGGTGAAATTCAACCGTCGAAACATCTTCCTGCGAGACGGTCACCGTTGCCAGTACTGCGGCAAACGCTACAGCACTCCCCGACTGAGCCTCGACCATGTCATGCCCAAAAGTCGAGGTGGCGGGGAGACATGGGAAAACATTGTCTGCGCCTGCCTGAAGTGCAACGTTCAGAAGGGGGGCCGCACCCCGGCGGAAGCGGGTATGAAGCTTTTGAACAAACCGGTCAAGCCGAAACGAAGTCCGCTGCTAGTTCGGCAATTGACGCTGCGAAAGTATGAATGCTGGCAACACTTTTTGCCGCAGTCATCCGAGTAAGGAACGGGCGGGAAAGAACTGTCGCGATTGACTGGTATGGAAACTCGAAATCCGAAATCACAAATTCGAAACAAATCCAAATGTCAGAAATTCGAATGATTGCACATCGCGTCGGTTGTCGTTGATGATGCGATGCCATCGGTTCTGTCATTCGTATTTTGAATTTGTTTCGG
>JAGQQQ010000713.1 GCA_020426125.1 Planctomycetaceae bacterium | reverse complement strand
GTATGCAGCGACCCCGAGCAACCGCGCCCAAGTCCCATTCCCTTCGACAGACTGCCGCCAACCGGCGAGAATATTGGCCGAGAAGAGCAGGCCTCCCAACAACAAATAAATAATCGCAGCGAGAGCCCATTTGTTCTCAAGACTGCGCAAGGGCTCGGGGAGCAACGTGGAAATGTGTTCCCAATGATGTTTTAGGTCGAGTAGAGAGGTGGGCGATTCCTGTTCTTCAAAGGCGATGCGGAAATACTGGTCGGCCATTCGCCGATCAATCTGGGCGAGATCGGATTGCCCAATCGCCTCCCAGGAGTCCGCCCGGAGACTAAGAAGTTCCGCTCGGTCCAAGTGATCCTCGTTGCCGTAGATCAAGTCCCCATAGATCGAGATCGCTTCGGGGTGTCGACCGGCTTCGGTGTAGAACCAGGAGAGAACCCGCATCCCGGAACTGCGGGCCTCTTCGGATAAATCCTCGTCCAGAAGCCCCTGTTCCATGAGCCGGGTCGCTTCGTCGAGGTTGCCCAACTCCTGCTGATCATACGCTTGTGAAATCGTAAGATAAAACGCCTCATCGGCGGATGTGAATACTTCCTCTTGAGCGGGAACCGCCGACGAGAGCAGCAGCCAGACGATCAAACCGAAGACGCTCCAAAAATCCGTTGATTTGAGAATCAACTCATGCTTCTGTGAGCGCATTTCAGATCCTGACGACCAGGGGAAACGGGAAGGCGTCTTGGATCAGGTTATGGATTGGCTTGGGATCTGACCAGTAGGGAAATGGCAATCTCCTCAAGCTACGGGAAGAAGACGTCTTTGTGTCGGGAAATCCCCATTACTTCTCTCTTTTCTGAGGGGCGAGGGTGACTCGTTTGAGCAACTGCCCCCGGCGGCGATGAAGGGGTTCCATGAGCCGTGACTCGAAGATTTGTTCACGAATTTCCCAGTCGTTCTCAGAAACGCCGATATCCGGGCGGAGCGTGTCCATTGTCTTCAATGCCAGTTTCGCCGCCTTCACGGTGTGGTCCAGATCGACCTGTTCATACTCGAGCTTTCGACCACTCCGGAGTCGCATCTGCCATCGCACACTGAGAGCCTCCATGAGTCCGTTAAGATGGTCCCAACGCTCCTGCTGGCTGACGACGGTTTTCGAATCGTGGCACAACAATTCGATCGCCGCACAAATGTTGCGAACGGAAACGTCCGTCGCAGACGCATGATACACGGTATGCACGAGTTGTTCGAAGCGGTCTTGAGCGGAAGCTTCGTCAATCCGTCCCAACAACCGGGCAACTTCATAATGCACGAACAGGCTGAGCAACGGATCAAAAGGTTCGGTGTATTCCTGAAGTTCCAGGATTTCTGAAAGGGGAGGATGTTCCTGTTTCGAAACCATTCCCAAGTCCCAGAGATAGTCTTTTCGTCGTTGATCTTCGGGATGGAGTCCATTTTTCAACCCTTCCCCTTTCACCTGGACAATCGCAGAACGGGGACGGTCTGTCAGTTGCCGTTTGATGATAGGGCGGTAAGCCCAAGGCTGGTCGGGATGTTCCGTTTGAATCTGTTGAGCCAATCGGAGATCCTCGAGTCGTTGGTCCACTTCCTGAGCGAGAGACTCAGGTTTGACGAGGATGGCCATGCTCCGCCCGTGCTGTGAAAGGCGCTGGCGAGTCTGAAGAGCCTTGTCTCCCCATCGGACCGTTTCACTGGGGATGGTAAATGCCAGTTGTGTGGCATCCATTCGCTGGAACTCCGATGATTCTTGAATGAGATTCTCGGTCGACTCCGAGTCGAGTGCGCCGCGTCCCATGACCGAGGCCCAATCGAGTCCAACCTCGGCGAGGACCCGTCTGGCCTGAGGAGTCTGGAGCCGGTCCGCCATTTCGCGAGTCAAAAGAGGTTGGGGAGAAATGGCCCCGGTCAGGATCAACTCGCCTGGAATGGACTCAGTAATCAACATGTTGGGGAATTGTCGGTGAAATGCCTCAACCAGATCGAGGACAACACGGGGCCCCAAGTCGTAGTAGGCGAGCCGTTGGCAGAAAATCCCCCCTTCGGCCAGATGGGAGCGAATTCGGCGAAGAACGGTTTCCGACGCCAGCAACGAGCCTTCGAGTGTCACAGACTGTGCCTGCGGAGCGAGTATCAAGTCAAATTTTTTCCTTGGCCGCGCGGCCGTTCCCAGTAGGGGATCCGCGATGTGGAAACTCACTCGATCATCATCGGACCACCAAACGCTGTCACCCAAAACCGACTCGGCGAATTGCGGCGCCAAATTGTTCCGTTCGATCACATGAATTTCCTGGACCGGAAACTGCTGGCAGGTGGTCAGTGTGGGGGTGTGTAGGCCGAGGACGAGAACATTGTTGACCGCCGGATGGGCTGTCAGTCCAAAAACCGATGGCACGACGTCGGCGGCGCTATGAGGAGCCAACATTGTGTTCGTGGACCTGTACTCTGAGGAAATGCCATCTTTGCGAAACAGGATTTGTGTGCCGCGATGGATCCAGGCGCTGAGACGGCCTTCCCCGGTTGCGATCGATCCGATGAACCGGCCATCATCGAGGGCGGTCAACTGATGGACGGGCACGCCATTCCGGAGTGCCGACACCGCGATCGGAGAAAACAGAACTCTCTCCGATCGGCTCGGATCGAAATTCCCCATCGTCACGACGGTTGCCAGTGTCACGATCGCCAACGCTGGAACCCTCAGGCCCCCCAAGCGTCCCCCCGTTGCTTGTCCGCGCCGACTCAGCGAGAGTCCCGTCGCGGCGATGAGCGAGACCACGACAACGGACAGGCCTATCGTCAAGACGGCGAAGCCGGAGAGGGCTGCGGCGATGTATCCCATCGCGACCAGTCCGATGGTCTGAACGGAATAAGTCGATTTCCCACCGAAGTCGTACGGTCGATGGCCAATCGATAGAACAACTCCGACGGGGAACGTCAGCAGAAATGGCAAACCGGCTTTTAGGACCACAATGAGAGGCAGACTGGTCACGAAAGCTGCGGTCCGCAAAATCCATCCGGTCCAGAGAGGGTAGCCGGCAAAAAGATTGATACCCCAAGCCGCAAGGCAGATGAGTGCGTCCGAGGTGGACACTCGCTTTGTCAAACTTGTCGACCGTCGGAAACCGATGGCCATCCCGGCGACGAGACCAGCGAGAACACTGAATTCCGTCATTAGCGTCCGAGGCATCAATTGGGCCGTGATCGCGGTTGCGGTTGCCACCCCCAGTCCAGACAG
>JAGQQQ010000712.1 GCA_020426125.1 Planctomycetaceae bacterium | reverse complement strand
GAGAACCGGCATCAGGATATTCACTTGTACGTGAACTCGCCCGGGGGATCGGTCACCGCAACCTTGGCGATTTACGACACCATGCAGTTCCTGGAATGTAACGTCGCCACCTACTGTGTCGGCCTCGCGGCGAGCGGAGGAGCCGTGTTGGTGGCCGGCGGCGCGGCAGGGAAGCGGTTCATTCTGCCCCACGCGAAGATGATGATCCATCAGCCCTATGGACAAGTCGGCGGACAGGTATCGGATATTGAGATCCAGGCTCAGGAGATCCTGCAAACCCGCGAGACTCTGAACAAGATTCTTGCCGCCCACACCGGCCAGACGGAAGAACAGATCGGCAAGGACACCGAACGGGACCGCTATCTGTCTCCCATTCAGGCCAAGGAATACGGACTCATCGACGAAATCGTTGTCCCCAAAAAGAAGCCACAGGCGGTCACTCAAGAGGCGAAGGACGCGGCGGGGAAGAAGTAACCCGCGAGTTTTGGCCAAGCCGTCCCTGAAGGGGTTTCCTCCATTTTTATTCCGCGTTGAGAAGTGAATCCATGTCGAATCTCGTTCCTTTTGTTGTGGAAAAGTCCGGTCGCGAAGAACGCGCGATGGACATTTACAGCCGGTTGCTGAAAGACCGGATTATCTTTCTGGGGACTCAGGTCAACGACCATATCTCCAACCTGCTGGTGGCCCAGTTGCTGTATTTGCAGTTCGAGGATCCGAACTCGGACATCCACATGTACATCAACTCGCCCGGCGGTTCGGTCACGGCCGGCCTCGCGATTTATGACACCATGCAGTACATCTCCTGCGACGTGGCGACCTACTGCCTCGGGCAGGCCGCGAGCATGGGGGCGTTGCTGTTGACCGCCGGTGCCCCTGGAAAGCGGCATTCTCTGCCGAACAGCCGGATCATGATCCATCAGCCGCTCGCGGGGATGGAAGGAACGGCCGTCGAGTTGGAGATTCATGCCAAAGAAGTGATCAAGATGAAGCGGAAGCTCAACGAGATTCTGCTGAAACATACCGGTCAGACCCTCGAACAGATTGAAAAGGACACCGACCGGGACAACTTCATGGACCCCGAGCAGGCAAAGTCCTATGGACTCATCGACTCGGTTTTGGAGAAACTCCCCCATCAGTCGGCGGAGTAAGCTGAACTGGTTTTCAAGTTGCGAATCCCTGCCCGCTTTCGAGCCGTGACGTTTGAAAGCGGTGACAGACAAATGATTTTCAAATCCCCATGCATCGAGCGCAGACAAGGACGTCTGAACGCCGCCTCGGTTTCATTCCTGGAATGAAACCGATCTCCGCGTGTGTCTGCGCGATCGTTGTGGGTAGCCTGACGGTCTCTTCCAGTTGCGTGTTCCGCGGGGATGTTGAAGTTCTCGAAGCTCGGCTTCGCGAGCAGGAATCACTGACCGCCGACTATCAACGGCAAGTCACTGAACTCTCCGAGGAACTGGAATCAACTCGGCGGCAACTGGTCCAAGTGGGTCGGGCTGCGGGTGATGGAATTCAAACTGTTGCCTTTGAGGCGCAGCAATCACTCGTGGAGATCAAGGGGATCAAGTTCAACACCCTCTTGACCGCCGGACAGGACAGCGATGGCCGCCCCGGCGATGAAAAGCTCCACGCGATCCTTTACCCCCATGATGCCGACGGAGAGATCGTCAAAATCGCTGGCAACCTGCTGCTGGAAGCAATCGACCCGGCTTTGCCCGAATCGCGGCGGACCGTTGGAAAGTGGGCGATCCCCGCCACGGAATCCAAATCGCATTGGCATGCCGGCTTTCTCAGTTCGGGATATCTGATCGACTCTCCTTGGGAAGAATCGCCAAAAGGAGAAACGATCATCTTGCAAGCGACCTTCCAAACGCCAGATGAGCGGACCTTCTCCGCGACGCACACCATCAAAATCACTCCCCCCGCTCCGGATTCCCCGCTGTCTCCGTCTGCGAATCGACGATCCGCGTCGAAACCTCCGGCACTGCAAAGTGACGTGTTCTCGTTCCAAGAGAAGCAGTCCTGGGATGTGCGAACGTCAGACAACTTCGCGAAGGACGAGATCCCCGTTTATCGGTGAGTCTCGCAGGGTTTGGCAAGTCGATAGGTCCACCAGGGGCCAATCGCCGAAGGCTCTGATACCGGGGACGAATTGTTGATCGAACCAGTCTCGGTCTTTGCGGGCGAAGAGCTATTCGTTCTCTGAGTTTCTGGGCTTGTTGAGAAATTCTTTGTGGCACGCTGCCACATCGGCAGTTTAGAATGTCCATTCAATCGTCCTGCCCAGTCTGGGAACAACTTAAGAATGAAAGCGAGCCAATGAGAGTTCTATTTGGATTGATTGTTGCAGGGATACTGTTTGGAATGGGATCAATTTTGACGAAAGCACAAGAATCGTCCGAGTTGGCGCTGCAGCCCATCCCCGACGCCTCTCTACAAGATTCAGAAA
>JAGQQQ010000711.1 GCA_020426125.1 Planctomycetaceae bacterium | reverse complement strand
CGAACATCACGCCGATCTTTTCCCGGATCTGATTGATGAAGATCACGCAGGTTTTCGCCTTCGCGATGGCGCCTGTGAGCTTTCTTAAAGCCTGACTCATCATTCGTGCTTGTAAACCGACGTGTTTGTCGCCTATTTCGCCATCGAGCTCCGCTTTGGGAACGAGGGCCGCGACGGAATCGACCACGATGACGTCCACCGCATTGGATTTGATCAGCATTTCGGCGATCTGGAGCCCCTCTTCGCCGTAGGTTGGCTGGCTCACAAGCAGTTCTTCGAGATTCACGCCGATCTTTCGAGCCCAAGCCGGATCGAGAGCATGCTCGGCGTCGATGAATGCTGCTATCCCACCGGCTTTCTGGGCGCTGGCAACAGCATGCAAGGCCAGCGTTGTCTTGCCGCTCGACTCGGGACCGAAGAGTTCGATAATCCGCCCGCGTGGGAAGCCATATCCCCCGAGTCCGATATCCAGGGATAAGGCCCCGGTCGAGATGCCATCGATCACGGCATCGGGCTGGTCCGACAACCGCATGATTGAGCCATCGCCGAATGTCTTATGAATCTGCCCCAAAGCGTTTTGCAAAACCCGTTGAGACTCATCCGCGTCTGCGGTTTCGGATTTCCTGGAAGCACGAGCTTTTGCCATTTGATTTTCTCCGACGGGGGACAAGGGGATTTGTCCGGACTGGTTCTCTTAGGTGGTCTTGCCGGGGGGCAATCTGATCGAAGGGGAATTTTCCAGAAGTGAACAGGTGGACACATGATACTCATCATCGGATGGGAGTCAATCTCATTACAACAGTTTTTCCCTGCAACATCCTGGGGTTCTCGAAATCGTTGCAGGGAGAAATGGTTGAGACCAGTCGGCCCGTGCGATAGACTGCTTCCTCGCTGATGAGCAAAGATTTGAGTCGACATCCCGTCGACGTCCCTTGAGGATGGTGCTGCGGAGTGCCGGTTGTGACGAAGCCGGAAAGGAATGGTTTTCACGAACCTGTTGCCGCGCCGACCGTCTATCCGTTGTGGGGTGACGTTCAAAGGCCTTGGAGGATTTCCAAGCGATTCGCGATCATGTTCGTTTTAATCGACCGGAAGAAGAGAGATGATGCGACACGTTCTGTCCGCCCTGGTGATGAATCAGCCCGGTGTGCTGTCGCACATTTCCGGCATGCTCGCGTCCCGAGCTTTTAATATCGAAAGTCTGGCTGTTGGAGCCACGGAGAATAAGGAACTGTCCCGAATGACGTTTGTCGTCGGGGGATCGGATCGGGATTTGGACCAGGTCCGAAAGCAATTGGAGAAGATAGTGACCGTGGTCAAGGTGGTCGACTATCTGGAAGAGGATTACGTCGAGCGGGACCTGATGTTAATCAAAATCCGAACGGAGTCCCATACCGACCGTAGCCAAGTCAAGGAACTGGCCGACGTCTTTCGTGGACGGATCGTCAACGTCAGCGAAGATCAGCTCATGGTGGAAATCGCCGGTCAAGAAAAGAAGATCGAGGCCTTCATCGACGTGGTTCGTCCCTTCGGAATCCTGGAACTCGCCCGAACGGGGCGGATCGCGCTGTCCCGGACTTCCACCATGTCTGCGGAGGTGGAGGTGGGAGACCCGACACACCGCTCGGACTATATTCCTCAACCATCAACGACTTAGTGGCTCCGAAAGGTGTTGATGGTGTCTGTCTCAAAATGACGTCCCGTCTGAATGACTCTGACACTTCCCTGTTGGACTCGAATAGGCGGAAAACTCTGAGAGTTTCCCCGCGTTTCGGAAGCGTTCCCAACGCGACTCCCATTTTCAGTCGATTGACCGAACATTTTTTGTTTGAGACGTTTCGCGAAGGCGGACCGTCGAACCTCAAATCTCAAAGGCGATGATTATGCCGGTGACTATCTACTACGACGACGATGCCGATCTTTCTTTGCTCAAGGACAAAACGGTCGCCATCATTGGCTACGGCAGCCAGGGACATGCCCAGGCGCAAAACCTCAAAGATAGCGGTTGCAACGTTGTTGTCGGACAGCGGAAGGGAAGTGCGAACTACGACCTCGCCGTGAGCCATGGCTTTGATCCCCTTCCAGCTGACGAAGCCGCCGCAGTCGGCGATCTCGTGAACATCCTGCTTCCGGACGAAGTCCAGGCTGACGTGTATCGAGATCAGATTAAGAAGGGGCTGAAGCCCGGGAATCTGCTCCTCTGTTCACATGGATTCAACATCCACTTCAATCAGGTTGTTCCCCCCGAAGGGGTCGATGCCGGACTGGTTGCTCCCAAAGGACCTGGACACCTTGTTCGGAGCGAGTATGTGAAGGGAGGTGGAGTTCCTTCGCTCATCGCGATGTATCCGGGATCATCCGATTCCAGCAAACAACTCGCCTTGGCGTACGCGAAAGGGATCGGCGGAACTCGTGGCGGGGTCATTGAAACGACCTTCGCGGAAGAAACCGAAACCGATCTGTTTGGGGAACAGGTCGTTCTCTGTGGCGGAGTGAGCGCCTTGGTTAAGGCTGGCTTCGAGACCCTCGTCGAAGCGGGGTATCAACCGGAAATGGCCTATTTCGAGTGTATGCACGAGCTGAAATTGATCGTCGACCTGTTCTATCAGGGGGGGCTCAATTACATGCGTTACAGTGTGTCCAACACTGCCGAGTTCGGCGACTACACTCGTGGTCCCCGCATTGTGACGGAAGAAACGAAAGCCGAGATGAAGCGGATTCTCGGGGAAATCCAATCGGGACAGTTCGCTAAAGAGTGGATCCTGGAAAACAAAGCGAATCAAGCGGGATTCAAAGCGGTGCGTCGCCGGGAGCGGAATCACCTGCTGGAACAGGTTGGCCGCGAACTACGGAGCATGATGAGTTGGATTGACGCCAAAGAGGTCTAAACCGAATCCATTCTCGGAACAACCCGAAGAGCCTCCCACTGGGAGGCTCTTTTCATTGACGCCTTTAGAGGGTTCTTTTTTCATTGGCGCCTTGGTTTGTGATCTTGGAAATGCGGGTTGACCAATGAATTCGTGTCTCGTTTTCGCGATGAGCTGATCGTGGGGCGTTCCCTCAACTCTTTTTGGAGCAGGTATGGGGGAGGAACCTGGAATCGGGCTTGGCTGTCGATGCGACGGCAGTCCGTGTCGCTTTCGGTCGATGAGAACCAGGCTTCGACGGCGATCGGGTCAGGCGAGTAGGTCTTCGACCACGTGCGCCCCTTCCACACCGGTCAGCCGGGCGTCCAGCCCTTGGTACTTCACGCTGAAACGCTCGTGGTCAATCCCCAGATTGTGCAGGATCGTCGCGTTCAGGTCGTTAATATGGACGGGGTTTTCCAGGATGTTGTAAGAGTAATCGTCAGTGAGGCCGTAGTCGAATCCCCTTTTGAATCCTCCCCCGGTGACGCAGGTGGTGAAGCAACGGCCATGGTGATCTCTCCCGTGGTTGTCTTCGGAAAGATTCCCTTGGCTGTAGATTGTTCTGCCTAACTCCCCCCCAAAAATCACGATCGTATCGTCAAGCATCCCTCGCTGCTTAAGATCCGTGATCAGTCCAGCCACCGGCTGGTCGACGCTCCGACAATTGTTGCGGAGATCCTTGGGAAGATTTCCGTGTTGATCCCATCCGCGATGGAACAACTGCACAAAACGGACACCTTGTTCGGCCATCCGTCTTGCGAGGACGCAATTGGACGCAAAGGTCCCCGGCTTCCGGGAGTTTTCCCCGTAGAGATCAAACGTCGACTCCGATTCGCCGGAGAGATCCATCAGTTCGGGAACCGATGTCTGCATCCGGTATGCCATCTCGTATTGAGCGATCCGAGTCTGAATCTCTGGATCGCCGAGTTGTTCGAAGTTTCGTTGGTTGATCTCCCCGATCGCGTCCAGCATGGTCCGCCGAAGTTCCGATGGAATCCCGGCCGGATTCGTCAGGTAAAGCACCGGATCCGCTCCACTACGAAATTGCACTCCCTGGTGTTTGGATGGCAGAAAACCGCTTCCCCAGAGACGTGCGTACAGCGCCTGCCCAGGCGCATTGCCGACGGAGATCATCGTGATGTAGGCCGGGAGATTGTCATTCAAACTGCCTAAGCCGTAGCTGAGCCAAGCCCCCATGCTGGGCCGACCCAGCTGTTGAGTGCCCGTGTTGATGTAGGTGATCGCGGGGTCATGATTGATCGCTTCCGTGTTCATCGAGCGGATAATTGTGAGTTCATCCACGATGGACGCGACATGCGGCAGCACCTCGCCGTTGACCCAAGTGCCGCGCTCGCCGTAACGCTGAATATTGAACATCGGAGCGACACAAGGGAAGGACTTCTGCCCGCTAGTCATCCCGGTCAACCGTTGTCCCTGGCGGATCGAATCGGGAAGCTCGGTGCCATGTAACTCGCGCATCTTTGGCTTGTAATCGAACAGGTCGATATGACTCGGGCCTCCGGCCATAAACAGAGAGATCACCCGCTTGGCCTTGGGAGCAAAATGAGGGAGATCTGCCCGCCCCCCCAGCGGAACGCTCCCCCCATCAGACGCCTGTGACGGTCGGTCCAAACGGAGCAACGTCGCCAGTGCTGCGGTGCCGAGGCAGGTCCTTTGCTGCGATATAAACTGCCGACGAGTCCATTGCCATGCGGGCGATTCAAAGAAGGACATATCACTATCCTCGCGTCAGTGTTTCATCGAGGTTGAGAATGGTACTTGCGAGAATCGTCCACGCGGCGTGTTCGGCCAGATCGAGCGATTCGGACCGGGGGGATTCTCCAGCACTCAACAGATTCTTGGCGGCTTCCTCATTGCCAGCATAGTATGTTTGCGCGATTTCCAGCACTTTCCGCAACGAAGCAAGTTCCCTTGGCGTGGGTTCCCGGGACGTTGCGAGTAGATAGGCGAAGGAAATGCGGCTTTCGGGGGAATCTCCTCCGGAGGTCAAGATCCGCTCGGCGAGATGTCGAGAGGCTTCGACAAACTGAACATCGTTCAATGTCACCAGGGCCTGAAGGGGCGTGTTGGTCCGGGATCGGCGAACCGCACATTTTTCTCGAGTGGGAGCGTCGAAAATGCTCATCGCTGGCGGAGGAGCGGATCGCTTCCAGTATGTGTACAAGCTGCGACGGTAGAGCTTTTCGCCGTGGTCCTGAACGAACTTGGGATTTCCTCCCAGACCAACTTCGGCCCAGAGTCCGGGCGGCTGATACGGTTTGACTCCTGGGCCTCCCATCTCCTGATTTAACAGTCCGCTCATCGCGAGGGCGTTGTCACGAATGAACTCGCCTTGAAGTCGGAACCGCGGACCCCTCGCAAGGAGTCGGTTGTCCGGATCTTTCACCAGCAAATCCGGGGAAACCGTCGCACTTTGGCGATAGGTTGCCGACAGAACGAGTTGTTTGATGGTTCGTTTGACGTTCCACCCGTTGTCGCGAAAGTCGGTGGCCAGCCAGTCGAGTAACTCCGGATGGCTCGGAAATTCCCCTTGCGATCCAAAATCCTCGGGGGTGGCAACCAGTCCCGTTCCAAATAGCATTTGCCAGTAACGGTTCACGGTGACCCTCGCCGTGAGCGGATGGTCCGCCTGAAACAACCATCGAGCCATCCCCAGTCGGTTGCGTGGAGCATGTTCCGGCATCGGCGGCAGAATCGCTGGTGTGCCTCGGTCGACTTTCAGGTCGGTTGGGGAGTCGTATCGTCCACGGTTGAGGAGATAGGTGTCGCGTGGCGAGTCGGCATCCTTCATGACCATCACGGTCGTGAGCGGCTCCATCAGCTGTTTCTCGCGAGCCTGGATATCCTCTTGTTGTTTCAACAAATTCTTGTACGGCTCATCCGCGTTGCGAAGGTAAAAGTCTCGGAGTTGAGCGACTTGTTCCGATGTCCGCTCATCCGCGTCGAGCTGGAGAATTGGGGTAATCGGGCTCGCCGATGCGAGTGCCTGGACCTGATCGGGTGCGAGAGTTTTCTCGAAGATCCGCACATCATCAATGAGTCCCTTGTACCGGGAATCGGGATGGCGGCTCCCGATGAGCAGCGACTTCTCCGTTTTGATTGTGTCCGTCAGCCCATCTTGTTCGACGTTGGTTTCCCATTGCTCGCCGTCGACATAAATCTTGACGCCTGCGGCTTTGGAAGACCCATCATAGGTCGCGAAGACGTGTTGCCATTTGTCCGCTTCGAGTGCTTTTTTGGTACGAACCTTGACGGCATTGCCCGGCCACTTGTGGATCATGTGCACTTCGACCGCCCCGCCGCTCAGCAGCAGATCGTAGCCGCGAAAACCGTTGTTGTTGTCCATTCGAGCGAGTATCGCTCCGCTCGGTGTCTTTTCCGGGAAAATCCAACCCCCGTATGAGAACTGTTCGGTCCGTTCGAAACTGGCGAGATTGCCGAGATCAACAAAGGTTGTGCCGTCGAGTTTGAGGCACTTTCCAAAACGACCGGTTTCCCAGACCGTTTTCCCTTGAATGGTTCCTTGCCGGGCGGTATCGACTGCGTCTTTGATAGTGGTTCCCTCTCCTTCGTCAAACGAGAATTGGAGCAGCGGTTCCTCGGGCAGCAACGTCTGCTCTCCCGAGGCCAGCGCGGATTCCTGATCTTGAATCCACGCTTGCAGATCGGGTTCCGAGGCTGAGGTTCGCTCTTTGAGTTGATTCTCGATTGCCGCGAGTTGCTCGCGAACACCTGGCAACAGCTTTTCTTTCTCAGGGTCGGGAACGGCCACCTTGGGTTCGGCATTGCCGCTTCGGGTCTGCATTCCCCCATCGGCACTGACGTTGAAGAATGCGTAAAACCGGTAGTAGTCTTTCTGAGAAATCGGATCAAACTTGTGGTCATGGCATTGGCCGCATTCCATCGTCAATCCGAGCCAGAGGGTGGAGGTTGTCTTCACCCGGTCGACGGCATATTCAACGCGGTACTCTTCCGCGATTGCGCCGCCTTCGTCGGTGGTGCCGTTGTTTCGATTGAATCCCGACGCGACAAGTTGATCGACCGTTGGTTCCGGCAACTGATCCCCAGCGAGTTGCTCGATGGAAAATTCATTGAACGGCATGTTGCTGTTGTAAGACTTCACGACAAGATCCCGCCAAGCCCACATGTCACGGGGGCCATCAGCATGGAAAACGCTCGTGTCGCCGTAACGGGCGGCATCAAGCCACATCAGCGCCATTCGTTCGCCATAATGCTGCGAGTCCAAGAGTCTGTCCACCAGCTTTTCATAAGCGTTTGCTGAGTTGTCCTCGATAAACGCCTGAACCTCTTCCGGTGTGGGGGGCAGGCCTGTCAGGTCGAATGTCACTCGGCGAATCAGCGTTCTTCGATTGGCTTCCGAAGAGAGCTCGAGCCCCTCGCGACGCAGCCGTTCGATGATGAAATGGTCGATCGCGTTCAAATCGGATCGCGAGGAGTCGATTGCCGGAACCTCGGGAGCGGAGATGGGCAAAAACGCCCAGTGCCCAGACCACTTGGCTCCCTGCTCAACCCACCTTCTGAGAAGATCCTTTTCGCCCGAGGACAACGGCTTCTTCGCCGAGACAGGGGGCATCTGGAGATCCGGGTCGGTCGAAAGGATTCGCTGAACAAATTCGCTTTCTTCCGGGTTCCCTGCAATGATCCCGGACTCCCGCGCGGACTCCTCCAAATCCAGTCGGAGATTCGCTTCGCGATGTTCTTCATCGGGGCCGTGGCAATGAAAACACTTGTCGGAAAGAATCGGACGGATATCGCGATCAAAGCGAATGTCGTTTCCAAAGCCTTCCTGTGCGAAGATAAATGAAGTCGCAAGCAGCAGAATGAGAATTCGGCGGGAGGACATCAGCGGAGACCAGTCGGAAATGGAGTGTCAAGCGTCTCAGGCAGGTGAGAAATTTGATTGTTACAGATCCTCCCGTCCCGACGCAACTTTTGGGTGAACACCAGGAGCCGATGTGTGTGCGTGTCAAAAGTCGGTGGAAAACTGTGACATCAAGTGCAATGGATTGACCGTCAGGAATGCGGACACGGATTTTCGCGGATCAAACGGATCTTCACGGATGAATCCCTTGGAGACTTTCATAAATCAATACCGTGAGACCGACTCCAGATTTCGGAACGTTGAATTAAGAAAGCGGATGCGGCCATGGATTTCCTGCGAGGCACATGATGGAGGGATCCGTGTGAATCCGTTTCAATCTGTCTGATCCGTGTCCGCTTTACTTCGGATTCCAAAATGGGAACCGACAAT
>JAGQQQ010000710.1 GCA_020426125.1 Planctomycetaceae bacterium | reverse complement strand
CATGAAACCGTCGAGGAATTCTTCACTGCCGCCCGGAAGATGAATTTCTACGACGACCAGGCGACAACCACCCGAGAACTGTTTGAGCGTTTTTTCCCTGGGCGGAGCGATGTCGTTCGTCTGCTGATGGAGCCGATCACTTACGCAAATGGTTCAACTCTGGAAGACCCGGCAATCACTTACGGCATCGTATTCAGCAACTTCATGAGCAAAGGGGTCTTCACGTTTCAAGGGGGAACTGATCTCCTCGTTACCAAGATGCGGGAAGAGATGGAACACAACGGAGTGGAGATCCGGATCCGTTCACTCGTCGACAACATAGAAGTCGATGACAATCGGGAAGCGAAGGCCGTCGTCGTGAATGGCCAACGCATCGCCTGTCGGGCCATTCTCTCCAATGCCAACCTGAAAAGCACGATTCTCAACCTCGTCGGTCAACAGCATTTTGACAAGGACTATGTCGAGGAGGCACAGGCCGTCCGTCTGAACAATTCCAGTTGCCAGGTCTATATTGGTCTGAAGCCGGGAGAGGGGTTTGACAACCTGGGAGACCTGTTGTTCCATTCTGAACACGAGGGTTTCGACATCGACGCGATGCTCTCCAAGGACATCAGCAGTCGCACATTCTCATTTTACTATCCGGAGACTCGTCCCGGGTCTGATCGCTGGCTGATCGTCTCTTCAACGAACGCCCGTTACGAAGATTGGGCGGATCTTCCCGAGGATCAGTATCAGCATGACAAGGACGAACTCTGTCGAACGACGATCGACTGCCTTGAGCAATATGTTCCGGATATTCGAGAGAAGCTTGACTGGATCGAGGCCTCGACGCCAAGAACGTTCAAACACTACACGCGGCATCTGACTGGCGCCAGTTTCGGCACCAAGTTTGAAGGTCTCAAAGTTTCTCAAACTCTCCCTGATCAGATTTCTGGCCTGTTTCACGCGGGGTCCGTTGGGATCATCATGTCGGGCTGGCTGGGAGCTGTGAACTACGGTGTCATCGTGGCCAACGAAATCGACAAGCACCTGACCGCATCAGGGATGAAGGCCGGGTAGAGGATGCCCTCGGGGTATTCGGTCCTTGGATTGGGCGACATGAGTTCTGCGTATTGAAGTCCTGCGTATTGACTTGGATCGGTTATAAAAGCCGGGGGTGAGCAGAGAGAGCCACCGGGCCGTTTTGCAGGCAAGGATTCGCAGCAGGCCAGTCCAGAGACGTGTCGACTCAGGATGATACCGAATGGCGAAGGATGCGATCTCCTGAACTCAATCAAGGATTTTGATGGCGGCTCTCAAAAGAGGATTCCCCCAGAGCCCGCATTTGGGGCGACCGCCTCCGTCAGCGCCTTGAGAACCTGATTGAGAATAAATGGTTTGTAAAGGATTGTTTTCAGCCCCAAGGGTCGGCACTTCACCACCGTGTGTTCTGCGTCCCATCCGAAACCGGTCATGAGGATGATGGGGAGGTGCTGGTGCATCTCCCTGAGCCGTGAATACAGTTCGGACCCCTTGATGTCCGGGGGTTTGATGTCAGCGATCACCGCGTCATAGTGGAATGTTCGAGCCATGCGAATGGCTTGTTCGCCGTCGCGCGCCGTCTCAATAATCACGTCGAACTGTTCAAGTAGTTCGTGGGCGCTGTGGCGGATGTCCCGTTCCTTGTCCATTACCAACACGCGCTTTCCAGCGAGTTGGGGATGAGACTGCTTTTTCAGATAGTCGCCGCCCGACTCCCGGATGACCGACGCTCCAACTTGCCGGATGACTTCGCGAATCTCCTGGGTATTCCGGAGGATCCGCTGCAATCTTTCGTGCACCTGGGGATCCTGGTCGCTGAATTTCTCGAAAATCCAGGTCGCGTCGTTCAGCATTTCGTCGACCGGATCGGCCACTTCGCACAAGACTTTTTTCGCATTGGCCTCGATGGCAACCGCTTTCTCGGCAACCAGGAGATCAAGTGTGTTTAACGCAACCGACACCTCCCGACAGAACAGTTCAAGGTACTGCAAATCTGTTGGGGAGAACGCTCCCGGGCGAAAACTTTCGACATTGAATGTCCCCAGAACCTGCTCATTGTGGATCAACGGAACAGTCAATGACGACCGAGCCCCCGTCGCTCCCACGATGTAGAGCGGGTCTTTCTCCGTATCCTCGCAGAGGTAGCTCCGCCCTGTGGCGGCGACGAAACCCGTAACGCCGTTTCCTTCTGGGGAAACGAACAGTTCTCGCTGGGCCGCTGTGGGGTCCATCCCAAACGCCAGCAACGGCTTTAACACCCCTGTGGTCTGGTCGATCACTCGGATTTCGACCGTTTCGAACTCCAGCAAATCCTGGATATAGCCCAGGAGTTTCGACTTCAGCAGCTCAATCCGATCGAGCGTCGATAAATCCGCCACCTCGTCAGGTTTCAAGTCCCCGAGGTCGAGCCCCGCCTGGTAAATGGCCGTCAGTTTCTGTTGCTGAAGGTTCTCTTCCGACGTGTCTCGGAGTGTCGCCAGTAGCAAAGGTTGCCCGCCGTCGGGACCAATAACGACTTCACTGACCGTCAAATCGTAAAAGGTATGGTCCGACACTCGAACTCGCGTTCGCGACTGTTTCCCGGTCGCGAGAACCGAATTCACCGGGCAAAAATCCGGTCCCACGAGTTGCGCATCCGGCCAGATCTCAAAGAGTCGTCCAGGGTGTGCCTGTTCTTCGCAGCCGAGAATCTGTCTAGCTTGCGCGTTGAACCAGAGGATCTCTTCCTGCTCATCAATGAGGAGAATCCCCTCAGGGAACTGGTTCATCAGCCCCTGCGCTTCAAGCATCAACTCCATCCCGGCGGAATCGTTCCCCATCAGACACAGCGACGGGGCTTCCCGGCGGCTGAGAAGATTGAGCGCTTCGGCAACGGAATTCGCCGACGCCACTCCTCCCAATTCCCGAAGACCCTGCAAGAGACGGGAATGCGCAGATTCCTCGACACCAAACACAAGCACATCAGACCGATCGTTCACGGATCGCAAGGCTCCCAGTCACTCCATCCGCACCAGTGAAAGATTTTTCTCACCCGCCTTCTTCGCGAAATCGCGGGAATCCTCACGCGGACTAGAGCATCGGAAATCCTATTTCAGGCATCGGCGAAGGACAATTCCCAAATCGTCACAAACTTCGTTTTTCTCTTGTTCCCGTCTCGTACCGTCCCAATCTGCCGATCGTTGCCGAATCAAATGGAACTGGCACTCGATCTGTACCTGGCTGACGAATTGTTCTCTGACTTTCCAGATCCAGGAAGCCGTGGAAGGAAACAGTTCCGATTGCGAATGACAGACCGCCTTTCTTTCCCCACCTGAGCGAACGTCGTAGGATGAACCAGAACGGAGGTCTTCCCGATATGCATCCAGTTCTTCATTTTTCGAATCGCATTCAATGTCTCCCAGTCGTCCACGGAAGCGGCGATTTCGCGGTCGCAGTCCGCGAGATTCTGCTGAACGAACGGTTTGACTGTGTCGCCGTCCCGTTGCCTCCATCGACGCAGCCATTTGTCGAACGGGGAATCACTCACCTGCCGAATGTCACGGTTGTCCTACAACAGGAAACCGAGCCATTTGCCAACACCAACTGGTCTCCCGGTCAAGGAAACGAATTTGAGCGGGTCGCCAGTTTTGTGCCGATTGACCCTTGCCAGCCCGTTATTGCCGCGCTGCGACTGGCGATGCAGGAACATATTGACCGCCGATTTATCGATCTGGAAGTCGAAGACTTCGAGCCCCAGTCATCATATCTCCCTGATCCGTATGCCTTGAAACGTGTGAGCGTCGCACAATTCGCGACAGCCGTCCTTCCGGCAATCCGACGCCCCCGACGAGACCAGCATCTCCGCAGAATTTCCCAGATGGCCGCCCGTCTCCACGACCTGGAACACAAATACGAATCGATCCTGTTCGTGTGTTCGCTCACGGACTGGCCTTGGATTCGGGAAGCCTATCAATCCCAGAAGAACGAGATTCAGGTGGAACCGGCGGTGTATGATCCCGAGTTGTATCGGATGGATCCCGAGACGCTGGTTTTTCTGCTTGGCGAACTTCCCTTTATTGCGAGCCTGTATGAGGAAACCCGGTTTGAACTCGATAGCGACGAAAATCTGTCCGTCGACGGCGTTAAACAGATGCTGCTATCCACCCGCGAAAAGTACCAGGCGGAACTTGGCAATCGTGGACGCAAGATTACCCCTCACTTGTTGTCGTTGTACCTGAAATACGTCCGCAACCTTTCTTTGATTGAGTGCCGCCTGACGCCCGATCTCTACACACTCGTAACGGCCGCCCAGCAAATTTTTGGGGATCAGTTTGCCATTTCCCTGGCGGAGACAGCACGCGAATACCAGTTTTGCGACTGGCTTCCGTACGGCGACTTCAAAATGTCGATCGGCCGAGGCCAATTTCCGGACGGCGGCTTGATCACCATGAAGAACCGGCTCGAAGGCCCCCCTGTCGCCTGGCGATCCGTCCGGCTCAATCGGAAAGCTCCCCAGGAGGACAAACAGAAGTGGGCCATGCAATGGAACCCGTTTAGCCATTGCAGTTGGCCCCCCGAGGATGTTGCGATCGAACGGTTTCGAACTCATGTCAAAGACAAGGCCCTCTCGATGCTCGGCAACGACCTGGCTCGCATTGAGAAGTTCACGACCAGTCTCAAAGACGGCCTCGATATCCGCGAGACTCTCAGAAACTGGCATACCGGCGATCTGTATGTCAAAGAGAATCCTCCAAGCCGGGGACAACTCGACTGCGTATTGATGCTTTTCGACTCCCCGGCCGATCCGCGTGACTATCCTTGGCGGATTACCTGGCACGCGGAGCATGACGACGAGTCGACGCTCTCCTTTTTCGCCACGGATTTTCACGTGGAACACGTTGGTCCAGGAATCGCAATGGCGACGTACGGGGGAGCAATGTTTCTCTTTCCGCCCCGTCCCATTCGGGACATCTGGCGAGACGGTCGTTTCGACTTTGTCGACACTTTAGAAGAACGTCTGCTGGTATCCGCGTGCCACCATTCGCAGGAAAGACACATCGCCGTGCTGTCTCAAGCGGCCCCGGGAATGGGATGGCGAAGGCTGGCGAAGAAATATGGCAAACAATTGCTTCACGTACCGTTGGCTCATTTTAGCCAGGAAACCGTTCAGCAACTGCGGATGTTCCACGTTCTCAATGGCCGTCAGGTCCGAAGTTACGCGGAGCACTTCATCCGCAAGGCATGACTGAGTGAGTGTCGATGAATTGGAAAAGCAACTCTCGGAGCCGAAGATTGCGGCTCGATCGGACGTCCATTCCCGGCGTTTCGATCTCGCCATTTTGATTCGACGGTTTTCAACAATGGCCTTTCATTAAGGGAGAGGAGGTGACTCTTTCCTCTGTGAATGGCCAATAAGAATTCTTCCTTCCCCTTGACGACGGCGAATGGATCGGGGAATCTTGTTGAATCGGGATCCACGTGGATCCTTCCTCCCATGCCCCCCTCCTTCCGCCAGAGGTCTCCCTCCCTAATGAAAAGTCTGCGGCTTGTGTCTTGTCT